>CAZSMR010000001.1:0-34034 GCA_964608185.1 uncultured Porticoccus sp.
GTTCAATCTGAGCCATGATCAAACTCTTCAGTTCAATATTCTTTAACCTCTTTCATATCTTAAAAGATTTGATTAAGAGGGAATTGTTTCACAAAAACCTGCGATGCAATTCAAAACATGGCCAAACACTTTAGCTTACCAAATTACTTATTTTGGTGAGTTACTTGTGTTTGATGATTCGTTGTCACATGAATCATCTCAGCAAGCACTCACACTCATTATCTGATCAATTGTTAAAGAACGTTGCTCTACTTAGAGAGCGGGTTGCGTATTCTAAGGAACGCCTGCCTAAAGTCAACAGCATCGATGGATTTTTTTATTAAAAATTTTACGATTTGCTACTATTAATTTTTTAAGTGGCGTTAACCTTGAAACGGACGCGCATTCTAGCCTTTCATACCTTGCTGTCAAACTATTTCTATATAAAATGAGTTCTTTTTTTTATTTATTTCATATATTTGGGGTGGGTTGACGTTATGATTTTTTTTCTCAGAAGAAAAAATGCTTGGTAGAAGAAGGTTTTTAGCTGTCATGTGCTACTTTTTTTATTTTTCTAGCTCGAATAAATGATATTTTTTCTTACCTAGCTTAGCTATAAAAAATTTACCAAAAAGTGCTTTATCTGAAGAGAAACTATCGAGTATATTCATATTGTCTTTATAGCATTTGGCTTCCCCATTAATAAAAACGGCACTACGCGAAAGTGCGTCTTTTACTTCTCGACCCGAAAGGGCAAGCCTGCAATCTGAAAATAAACCTGTCAAAGTTTGCTTATTTAAATCTCCTAACTTTAACTTACTAGATGGCAAACCATCCTGTTGGAGCTGAACTAAATCAGCCTCAACTAGTAATGCAGGATCACCACAAAAAAGTTCGTGAGTGATCCTTTCTACTGCTAAAAGTTGATCTGGACCATGTACTAGTTTCGTAACTTCTGCAGCAAGTACGTTTTGAGCAGCTTTCCTTCCTTTTGTATTTTCATCAGCACTTTCTATCTTATTGATATCATTTAGGGACAAAAAGGTGAAATACTTCAAAAATTTGTATACATCAGCATCAGCAGTATTTAACCAAAATTGATAAAATGCATATGGGGAAGTTTTTTTAGGGTCGAGCCATATAGTGCCTGATTCAGTCTTACCGAATTTTGTGCCATCAGATTTAGTTACCAGCGGAAGTGTCAAGCCAAAAACATGGTTGCCATGTATACGTCTGGTAAGATCTACACCACCTACGATGTTTCCCCATTGATCAGCTCCACCAATCTGTATAGTGCAGTTATACAAATGATTGAGTTCAGAAAAATCGTAAGACTGTAATAACATATAAGTAAATTCTGTGAAGGATATGCCCTCTCCGTCTCTATCAAGTCTTTGTTTCACAGACTCTTTATTAATCATATTATTTACTGAAAAATGTTTACCCACATCTCGGAGAAAAGTCAGTAAATCTATTTTTTCTATCCAATCTAAGTTATTTACAACTTTTGCAGGACTATTTTTAATGTCAAAATCTATAAATTTTGATATCTGTTTTTTAATAAGATGGAGCCAATCTTTGACTATATTTGGTGTGTTGAGTTTTCTTTCTTGGGCCTTAAAACTGGGATCTCCAATTAAGCCTGTCGCTCCGCCAAGGAGGGCAATAGGTGTATGCCCAGCCTCCTGAAAACGCTTTAAAACCAGCAAGGGTACTAAGCTACCTATGTGTAGGCTGTCGGCTGTAGGATCGAACCCACAGTATAAAGTGCGATTGCCAGTTGACAAGTGTTCAGCTAATTTCTCAGCTGATGTCATCTGGGCTATTAAGCCTCGCGCCTGAAGATCTTCGATTAACTGCTCGCCTTGCTTGCCCATCTTTAAATCTCTACCTTAATTAAACCAAAAGGATGCAAACAATACATTATCTTCTTCCAAAAACAAACATTACTAAAACAGACTTGCAAAGACCAACTGTATGCTTAAAAATGTTTCTATCACATATTAATTTGATATCGACTTCAGACTAGTTAACGCATGAACAATTATGCCTCAAAATAGATACAACGATACTAATAAAGCTGGCAAATATATCCCTTCATTGGTTTATGCTATTTTTATATTGATGCTGATATTTTATTTTTCTTTAGGAAAAGAGTCTATCGAGCATGCTGAAAAAAATATACTTATTAGTACTGATAAAAAAGAAAACGTTAACCTAGCCCCAAGAATTTTAAGTAGCTCAGACTTTATGCATACTAGTTCGCCAAATTTAATCTGGAAAGAGTATATTATTAAGCGTGGTGACAATCTTAGTAAAATCTTTAAGAAAAAATCTCTTAGTGCAAAAGATATACTTAATCTTATATCTGGAACGCTATCAGAGCCTTTATTAAAAATTAAACCAGGACAATCAATACGATTTGGCTTTACTGTAGAGGGAAAATTAGAGCAGTTGAAATATATTCCGTCAAAATTAGAGTCTTACCTGTATACCCGAAAAAGTAGCCCAAATGGCGATAATTTTTTTGGTAAGCACGTAGTCTTAATCCCTAAAACAATTTCTACTTTTCGCGATGTAATTATTAAAGATTCTCTCTTTGTAAGTGGAGCAAAAGCCAGTCTTCCAATCAACATCATTATGGAGCTTGCGAACATATTTTCCTGGGATATTGATTTTGCGTTAGATATAAGAAAAGGAGATCAATTTTCTGTTTTGTTTGAAGAGAAATTTTTAGGCGAAGAAAAAATAGATGGGGGTCATATTTTAGCAGCTGAATTCACTAATCAAGGAATATCATACAAGGCTGTTCGCTACCTAAATAGAGATGGAAAAACAAGTTACTATACCCCTGAAGGATTTGATATGAAGAAAACATTTCTTCGTGCTCCTCTAGACTTTACACGAATAAGTTCTAATTTTAATTTAAGACGCATGCACCCTATACACAAAAAAATAATTGCACATCGAGGAGTGGACTACGTTGCCCCGAGAGGTACCCCGATTTTTGCAGCCGGTGATGGAAAAATTATTGCAAGCAACTATAGTAAGGCTAACGGTAACTATATTTTCATCAAACATGGCAATGGAATCACTACAAAATATCTTCATCTTCAAAAACGAAAAGTAAAAAAAGGGATGAAAGTTTTACAAAGACAAGTAATTGGAACATTAGGGTCTACTGGTTACTCTACGGGTCCTCACCTTCATTATGAATTTTTAGTAAATGGTATCCATAGGGATCCACGTAAGGTAGTTCTTCCTCGTTCTAATCCTATTAAAAAAAATGAGTATAAGAGGTTTTATAAGGCTACAAAGTCCTTGATTACAAAACTTGAAAGCTATCAAAAAGCATCCAGATTAGCTGTAGTATCATCGCTAAAAAATCAACAACCTGATTAATTAGGCAACATGCTATGAGAGATATAAAAAAATTTATAGGACTGATGTCTGGTACTAGCGCAGATAGTATTGATGCTATTTTGGTAGACCTTAGTTCTAATAAAATTGAGGTACTGCTAACCCATTCCATTAAACTCAGCGATGATACGAGAGAACAAATAAATTCACTAACTGTTTTAGGCTCAGATGAAATACACCGACTTAGCCAGTTAGATAGGTCGCTTGGATTGCTGTTTGCAAAAGCTGCCAATGAACTGCTCCATTTATCAAAATCGTTAAGTGGGCCTGTTGATATTCTAGCAATTGGTAGTCATGGACAAACTATTCGACATTGCCCGCCAAACAAGATGCCTGATAGCAAACAAGGTTATAGCCTACAAGTGGGCGATCCGAACATTATTGCAGAGTTGACTGGCATTACCACAGTAGCAAATTTCCGTGGCCGAGATATGGTTCTAGGAGGTCAGGGTGCACCTCTCGTTCCAGGATTTCATAAAGCGTTTTTTGAAAAAATTGGTTCTGTCCGAGCTATTATTAATATTGGTGGTATCGCAAATATTACTCTATTACCAGGTGACGGGCTAGCTTCATCCGTTCTCGGTTATGACACAGGTCCAGGTAACGGACTAATGGATAGGTGGATTAAGCTAAATATTGGAAAAAGTTACGATAAAAACGGAGCTTGGGCTGCCCAAGGGATTGTCATAGAAGCTTTGCTTTTAAATTTAATGGAGTCACCATACCTGATTGAATCTCCACCTAAAAGCACTGGCCCAGAATTATTCAATATGAGCTGGTTGAGAGAGCGCCTCGAAAATCTGACACTATATAAACCGGAGGATGTTCAGGCTACGTTGCTTGAATTTACAGCTCTGACTATCAGTCAAGCCATATCTCATAATACAATTAAAGTGAACGAAGTTTTCTTATGTGGTGGTGGCGCCTATAATGTTACTTTGGTTGATCGTCTTAAAAAATTAATGGCACCTACTATGGTAAGCAGCACATCGATGCTAGGAATTGCTCCAGAATGGGTAGAGGCCGCTGCATTTGCTTGGTTAGCCAAACAAACTATAGAGGGGTTACCTGGAAATATACCATCAGTAACGGGTGCAAAAAAAGCCTCTGTACTAGGGGCAATTTATAGTAAATGAAGACATTTTTTTCAGTTCAAATTATACAGAAAAAGAAGATCCACAACCGCATGTAGCAGTAGCATTAGGATTGGAGATAGAAAATTTTGATCCCTGAAGACCTTCTTCATAGTCTACGGTTGAACCTTCAAGATATTGGATACTTAATGAATCTGCGAGAACAAAAACACCACTTTCTTCCACAACAGTATCATCCTCTGCTACTAACTCATCAAAACTAAATCCATATTGAAAACCAGAGCAACCGCCTCCAGTTACAAACACTCTTAGCTTTAGGTCAGGGTTACCCTCTTCTTCAACTAAACTTTTTACCTTTGCTGCTGCATTCTCTGAAACATACAGAGGCATAGGCTTAAACATTTCTATGCCGGACATCATCATTCCTGTTTATTATTGTAAGATATTTTTTACAATTTATTCTTCTATTAATATTATATCACATATAGCTGATCTAATCGCTTGTTTCTACTGGACTTTCTAATACCCTAATATCATCTTGGTTTGGCTGATAAACAAATGTTCCATTCATTTGGGCACCTTTCTCTATCTCTAGCAATACATAATAAAGATTTCCTTCTACAAAAGAATCAGCAGCTAAATGAATTTCTTCTGAAGAATATATATTACCTTCTATACGGCCATTAATAACAGCAATAGGTGTATGAATATCACCAATAACATGGCCTGTAGGCATAATCCTAACTCTACCACCCTCGGCGCTAGAAACAACACTGCCAGTAATTTTTCCTTCTATTTCTAAATTCCCAGAAAAATGAAGATCTCCAGTTATATGAGTATCTGTAGAAATAAGTGTTGTATCTCCTAATGAAACATTAATATTATTATGTTTAGCCATATATTTTACTCCTTTTATAGTCTTTTAAATTTCTTAATTGTTCTTATTCAGAGGCGTCGTAATACTTAATTTAACAATATACTATAACTAAGGGAGCAAAGCGGGTTTATCTAGGGCCATGCTTTCTGGCAACCCAAATAATATGTTCATATTTTGAATTGCCTGTCCAGAGGCTCCTTTCACAAGATTATCCTCAACAACTAACACTACTACTTTATCTCCATCATTTGGGCAAAATACACTAATTCTACAAATGTTGGTACCTTTGACTGAGCGGGTCTGAGGATGGCTT
This sequence comes from uncultured Porticoccus sp., assembly GCA_964608185.1. Lineage (GTDB taxonomy): Bacteria > Pseudomonadota > Gammaproteobacteria > Pseudomonadales > Porticoccaceae > Porticoccus. The sequence continues at coordinate 5,684 of CAZSMR010000001.1, forward strand.
CCTGCTGGCAAAACGTCAACAAATGGTTCGTCTTTATAGCATTCTTCGTAAATTTTTTGTACATCAGTACCCTTAATTTTAAGCGTCGCATATAGTGTTGAGTGTATACCCCTAATGATTGGTAGTAGATGTGGTATAAAAGTTACTTTAATTGGGCCACCTGCAATATCTTCCAAACCTTGTTCAATTTCTGGGAGATGTTTATGTCCCTCAACTGAATAAGCTTTAAAGCTATCGTTTATTTCTGCAAAAAGATTATCTACACTTGCCTCACGACCAGCGCCACTAACGCCAGATGCGACATTTGCAATCAGATCATTAGGCTTAACTAATCCAGACTCTAGTAAGGGTTTGAACCCCAGTAACACGCTTGTGGGATAACAACCTGGGCAAGCAATTAGTGTTGCATTTTTTATCTTCTTTCTGTTGATTTCTGGTAAACCGTAAACAGCTTTATTCAATAATTCTGGACAAACGTGGGTTTTGTTATACCATTTTTTCCATAAAGCTGAGTCTCTAATTCTAAAATCAGCAGAAAGATCAATAATCTTAATTCCTCTATTTAAGAAACCTGGTACAGATTCTTGAGCAACTCCCGGCGGAGTGGCAAAGAAAATAACATCACAATTATTTAGTTGTTCAGAGTTTGGGGCTGTAAAGTGGTGATCATAATGACCTCTTAAGCTTGGAAACAAAAGATCCACACGGCTTCCAGCGTGTGTTCGAGACGTAATTACTAGTACCTGGGCATTAGGATGCATCGCCAAAAGCCTTAATAATTCTACACCTGTATATCCTGTAGCACCCACAATACCTATTTTAATCACTATACTATTGTCCATGTCATTAACCTTTGTAGACGTTTATAATAACCTAAACAATCTAAGATTAAACGTAGTCTCATCGAATATAGGTGAAGAGAAGATGGGCTGGATGAAAGAATTACTCATAGAAAACCATAGCTGGATAACCGCAATCCATATTATCGCTATGGTTTGTTGGTTCGCTGCCCTATTTTATCTGCCAAGGTTGTTTGTCTATCACTCGATGTCTGATGACAAAATAAGCGATGATCGATTTAAAATTATGGAGCGAAAATTATATAGGGGTATTGCTAATCCATCTATGGTGTTAACTATTTTTATGGGATTTGTACTTTTTTCTATATACCCTGACTATTACACAGTGGCTGCTTGGTTCCATATAAAATTACTTTTGGTTGCTTTATTAGTCCTGTATCACTTTGTTTGCCTTCATTTAATGCGCCAGTTCCAGAATAATAAAAATGTTTATGGCCACATTTTTTATAGGTGGTTCAATGAAGTCCCAGTAGTAATGTTAATAGGTATTGTTATTCTAGTGGTAGTCAAACCTTTCTCTTAAAATACTAATTAACTCAACAGAAAAAATTTTTAGCTGCAATAACTCTTTAACTTTCATTTTTTGATTAGCAAAAATAGACGCAATCAAGGATAATTAGTTTGAAAATTCTTTTAAAAAAACCAAAAAATGACTCGAAATATGGAACAATCTAAAAAATTATTCACTGCTGCACAAGTACATATACCAGGAGGGGTAAATTCTCCTGTGCGAGCATTTAAAGCTGTCGGTGGCTCACCTATATTTTTTGAGAAAGCAGAAAAAGCGTACCTATTTGATGCTGATGGTAAGAGGTACATAGACTTTATTCAATCTTGGGGGCCAATGATACTAGGACATGGTCACCCCGAAGTAATATCAGCAATTAAAGCCCAAATGGACAAAGGGATAACTTTTGGTGCTCCAACTGAGCTAGAAACAAAGTTAGCAGATAAAGTATGCTCTCTTGTACCAGGAATGGAGATGGTTCGTATGGTTAACTCTGGTACGGAGGCAACTATGAGCGCGATCCGTTTAGCTAGAGGGTTCACCGGCCGGAATAAAATCATTAAGTTTGAAGGCTGTTACCATGGTCACTCTGATTCACTTTTAGTTAAGGCTGGATCGGGAGCACTGACTATGGGAGTTCCTAGTTCACCGGGTGTACCTTCAGAATTAGCAGATTTAACTATAACACTAACATACAATAATATTGATGATATAAAAAAAACCTTTAATCAAATTGGACATGAAATAGCTTGTGTGATCGTAGAACCAGTCGCCGGTAATATGAGCTGTATTCCACCGGTTAAAGGTTTTTTAGAAGCTATTCGAGAGGCGTGTACTAGCTACGGTGCTCTTTTGATTTTTGATGAGGTTATGACTGGTTTCAGAGTTGATATCGAGTGTGCCGTGGGGCGGTTTAATATTGACGCTGATCTGATTACTCTTGGAAAAGTCATTGGTGGAGGTATGCCAGTAGGAGCTTTTGGAGGCAAACGCCATATCATGAATCAAATTTCACCATCAGGACCGATCTATCAGGCGGGAACGCTTTCAGGAAACCCTGTCGCTATGACGGCTGGGTTAAAAACATTAGAACTGATAACTGTACCGGGATTCCATGATTCATTATTTGCTAAAACTACAAAATTTATTCAAGGTCTTCAAAAAGAAGCAGATAAAGCTAACGTACCCATGGCTACAAACCATGTAGGTAGCATGTTTGGTTTCTTTTTTACCGAAGAAAAAACTGTAACGAACTATAGGCAAGTAATGGAGAGCGATACTAAACGTTTTGGGCATTTCTTTCATGGTATGCTAGATGCTGGAGTTTACCTAGCCCCTGCCGCATATGAAGGTTGTTTTATGTCAGCGGCACACACAGAGGAAGATATAAAATTTACACTAGATGCTGCATCAAAAGTGCTTAAAAACCTATAGCCATAAAAAATTTGTTGCTATTCCTAAAAGTAGTAATTTAAAACTTATTAATCAAATTACGATATGGAGAAATCATGAGTTTTTCGCACATTAGAGGTGCTTTTCCACATACACGTATGCGTCGAAATCGTACTGATAGCTTTTCACGCCGGCTAATCAGAGAGTCTTCAATCACTCCTGACGATTTAATTTATCCCGTTTTTGTAATAGAGGGTATTAATTGTCGAGAAAAAATTCCTTCTATGCCTGGAATAGAGAAAGTTTCTACTGACCTTTTGGTAAAGGAAGCAAAATTATTAGTAAGTCTTGGTGTACCTGCAATTGCTCTTTTTCCTGCTCTTGATCAGAGCCATAGAACACTTTTAGGTGAGGAGGCATTTAATCCGAACGGCTTAATGCAAGTGGCAATTAAGACGGTTAGGGACGCTGTTCCAGAGCTTGGCATAATAACGGATGTAGCGCTTGATCCATATACTAGTCACGGTCAGGATGGAATTGTCGATGATAAAACTGGCTATGTTTTGAATGATGTAACTATTGAAACTTTAGCAAAACAAGCTGTATCTCATGCAAATGCAGGGGCAAATATTGTTGCTCCATCCGATATGATGGATGGACGAATCGGACATATCAGAAACAGTCTAGAGGAAAATGGCTACATTAATACAAGAATCATGGCATATTCCGCTAAGTATGCTTCCAGTTATTATGAGCCTTTTCGGGAGGCTATAGGTTCCGCAAAAAATATTCAAACTGCAGAAAAAACTACTTATCAAATAGACCCCTCAAACACAAATGAAGCTCTCCACGAGTGCTCTCTCGATCTTCAAGAAGGAGCTGATATGATTATGGTTAAGCCAGGAATGCCGTATTTAGACGTAGTACGTAGAGTCAAGGAAGAGTTGAAGGCACCAACTTTTGTATATCAAGTAAGCGGCGAGTATGCAATGCATGTAGCCGCATTTGAAAATGGGTGGCTCAATCGAGAGAAAGTAATCATTGAATCTCTTCTATGTTTCAAAAGAGCGGGCGCAGATGGAATTTTTACATATTTCACTAAAGAAGCGGCCAAAATTCTAAACGAATAACTAGGGCAGCTAACCCTACTAAAGTGATCAAATAGGCAAGTGGGCAAGTTAGTCTTCCAAAATTTTCAGAAGAATTTGAGCGTGTCTTGCAGCCTCTATTCCAAGATCTGTTAAATACCCCCCATCCAAGTGATCGATTAAGCCTTTATCAAATAGCCTAGCGGCAGCACTTATTGTTTCTTTAGATGCATCACTCTCATGAATCTTTATACCATAAGTTTTTGACTTTAGATTAAATTGGTTTAATAGTTTAATTTCATCTATTCTTTTGTCAAAGCCCATCTTATTGTTCCATGCTTTTTATAAAAATTATAAGTTAATCATCTTTTGACGAGGACTCGTACTGATCTTCACTCATTAAATTTTTTAATTCTGCTGGATCTGACATTTTTATCTTAAACAACCAGCCATTATCATATGGTGACGCATTAATAGCCTCAGGTTCATCTTCCAGCAGATCGTTAGTTGCAACTATTTCTCCAGAAATGGGAGAATAGATGTCCGATGCTGCCTTAACAGATTCAACAACACCGGCCTCATCACCCGCAGTAAGAATTGTCCCAAGTTGGGATAATTCCACATAAACTACATCACCAAGACTTTCTTGCGCATGATCACTGATGCCTACTACTACAGTCCCGTCTCCTTCATCTCGAGCCCATTCATGGCTGGAGGCATACTTTAATTCAGATGGATCTGTATTCATGAAAATTTTCCTTATTTCACTTTTTTATTTTTAAATCTAGTTTTGACACTTTTTGTTATAAGTATTTTAACCTTGATTCATCTCAAACTGAAGTAGAAGCTGCATATTAAACTGTCTTAAAAATGTAAAAAATAGTTGTTTATTAAAGGATTCCCATTGCCTCGCGCGCAATTTTATTTTTTATGAAGCTAACTCTGTTAAGAGCTTTCATGCCATTGTTACGCAACAGTCGCACAGGAAGATTTTTGTCTTCAAATAATATTTTCAATCCGTTTATAATCGACATCATAGCTATATTATGTGGTTTTCTCTTCCTTTGATAGCGACGTAGTTCTAAAAGATTTCCAGGAGATAGCCCTCGGGATAATGCATGCTCTACTTCTTCAACCAAAGACAATGCATCCTGAAAACCTAAATTAACCCCTTGCCCAGCTAGTGGGTGTATCGTATGTGCGGCGTCTCCTATTAGTGCAATCCCTTGCATAACATAATCCACAGAATGGCGTTGCTTGAGCATAAAATTTGAGCGCTCCTCAACTCTCATTATTTTTCCTAAGCATCCACTACTAGCTATTTCTAGTGCTCTACAAAAATCAGAATCATCAAGTAACATTAACTTTTCTGCAGTTTTATCTTTCTGTGACCAAACAATAGAACATTGGTTAGAGCTACCTTTTTCTGTTTGCAATGGCAAAAGTGCGAGAGGACCATCTGGTAAAAACCGTTGTCTGGCCGTAAATTCATGGCTCTTTTCAGTAGCAATACGAGCAACAATGGCTTGGTGGCCATAATTCCATTCTTTAATCTCAAACCCGCAGAGGGCTCTTATTTTTGACTCACCACCATCTGCGGCAACCAATAGCTTAGTAGAAATAGTGCTCTGGTCGTCTAAAGTGATGGTGATGGTTTCTGATTTCTCTTGAAGATCTTTTTTATCTAGTCCTGTAACTGTTGTAGGGCAAAGTAATTCAACATTCTCAAGATCCTCAAGTTTGTTCAACAGATTTTTAATAACTAAAGAGTTCTCTACAATATAACCTAAACTATTTTGACGCACATCATTACAATCAAATTCAATATGGCCAGTTCCATCAGACTCCCATATCTCCATGCGCTCAAAAGGACAGACACGCTCACTTACAATACTACTCCATACCCCTATATCTTCTAAAATTTTTCGTGAAGACTCCGTTAATGCTATGACTCTAGAATCAAATTTTGTTGAAAAATCGGGATCTGAAAAAGGCTTTTTTTCAAGAACAGCCACCTTTAAATCTGCACAATTATTAGAACTAGAGTTTAAGCGGTGCACTAAAAGTGCGGCGAAAGACAATCCCACCATTCCAGCCCCAGCAATAACAATATCATATTCCTTATCAGCCATAGTTTTATTCCGTATCAGACGTCCTTGAATTAGAAAGTCTAGCGCTACTCAGTTTCAAGCTTCTAGTTTGAAGACCCATACCTAATTTTGCAAAGTTTGTTCTAAATAATGGGATGATATCTAGCGCAAAAAGCCCGGTATTTCTTATCATTTTGGCAGGGAGAGCAGTACTTCCAAAAATTGTAGGAAGAAAATCACTAAGCAATATTGTTCTTTCTTGGTCTGACTTTTGATGCTTAAGATAGCCCTCTAATACCCTGTACTCTCCTAGAGCTTGATTATCTATTGCTGACTTTGCTAGCTGATTGGCTAGTACAGCTATATCACGTAGTGCTAGATTAAAACCCTGCCCTGCAACTGGATGCAAAGAATGCGCTGCATTTCCAACAAGGACTAAATTACTTCGAACTTGCTCATCACTAGTTATCAATTGAACTGGAAAGCTATTTCGTAAGCCGACTCCTGTAAACTTACCTAGTCTGAAACCGAAACATGACTGTAGCTCGGCAAGAAATTCATTTTCTGGTAAGGATAAAAGTTTTTCTGCCTGTGCTGGAGAAACTGTCCACACTAATGATGAACGGTGAGCATCATCTATTTTATTCAGGGGCAACATAGCTAGAGGTCCCGAATCAGTAAAGCGCTCATAGGCAACATTATTATGATCTTGTGATAATAATATATTTGCAACGATAGCTACTTGATCGTAATTTTTTGTAGTGACGCCGACGCCTAATAAGCTTCTTGCGGCTGATCTGGCTCCATCTGCAATCACTAATAATTTTGTATTAATCGCTCTAGTTTTGTCTGGCTGAAGTTTTGTAGAAAAACAAAGCTCCATGCCTCCAGCTACAGGTGAAAGTTGCTCTATCTTTGCTGAATCTATAATTTCAATGTCATCAGTTTCATTTATTGCCTCAAAAAGAGCAGAGCCCATTCTTTGGTTTTCTACGACATAACCTAAAGCAGGCAAATTATGCTCTTCAGCCAGTAATTTTGCGCTCCCTAAGTAACCTTTATCAGAAATGTCTACCTTACTTATAGGTGACACATTAGAGCTCAGTGCCTCCCAGATACCTAAGGTTTCAAAAATTTCACGACTACTTTGAGATAGGGCTGTGGATCGAACATCAAAACACTTTTTAGTGCTACTTACAGATAGGTTTTCAAAAGACTGTGAATCTATAATTTGGATTTTCCAGCCACATTTGCAGGAAGATAAAAGCAAGGCGAGAGTAGCGCCCACCATACCGCCACCAATAATAGATATATCAACTTCTTTTGGGGTTTTTAACTGATTAGACATAATTTTCCGCTGGTATTTCTTACTTAGAGGCCATCATTGCTTCAATTTCTATTGTTGTCTTAGGTGCATCACTTGATAATATGGTCGGTGTATCTTCCGTAACAAGTACATCATCTTCGATTCTAATTCCAATTCCCCTCCAACGCTTGTCAACATCTTTATTATCTGGAGAAATGTAAATACCTGGTTCTATTGTAGTCACCATACCTGGCTGAAATGTTCGCCACTGTTCGTTTATCTTGTAATTTCCGACATCATGAACATCCATTCCTAGCCAATGTCCTGCTCGATGCATATAAAATTTGTTATATATTTTTTTTTCTATCAGCTCGCTGAGATTACCTTGAATAATACCAAGATCTAATAATCCCTGAGTTATTATTTCTACTGTTATATTATGGGGCTGATCCCAGCGGTTATTGGTTGAACAAGCAGCTATGCCAGCAACTTGTGCCTCTAAAACTATATCATAAATCATCTTTTGCTCTGCTGTGAACTTTCCATTGATAGGAAACGTTCGGGTTATATCTGCAGAATAATTTTGTAACTCACAACCTGCATCTATTAAAACTAAGTCGCCATCTTTAAGTTTTGAGTTATTCTCTACATAGTGCAGAATACAGCCATTATCACCACCTCCAACAATAGTCCCATATGCAGGCGAAGAGGCTCCAGCCATAGTAAATTCATACTCGATTTCAGCTTGCAGTTGGTATTCATACATTCCTGGAACACAATTTTTCATCGCTCTACAGTGCGCATACGAAGAAATAGCGGCAGCTTCTTGCATAATTTTTTGCTCTGCTAAACTTTTAAACAGACGCATTTCATGAAGCAAAGGATCTAAATTGCTAAACAGACCAGATGTTGAGCTTGTGGAGCCTGCATTACCTCTCTTGGCTTTTACATAGCTAGTCAAGAGCGTGTCAAAAGTAGGATTTTTGCCTATCGAGCAATATATTTTTCCACGATCATCAAGTATTTTAGGTAAAACTTGGTCAATTTTTTCAATAGGAAACGCATCATCAGCACCATATTTTAACTTGGCACCTTTTGGTCCAACGCGTCGGCCATCCCAAGTTTCTTTCTCAATATTTCTATCTCGACAAAACATCAGATACTTATGATTATTTTTACCAGGAATCAAAACTATTATAGCTTCTGGTTCCAAGAAACCTGTTAAGTAAAAAAAATCGCTATCCTGTCGATAGGGGTAAAGAACGTCCCTATTGCGAGATTTTTCAGGTGCCGCTGAAAGAATAGCAATGCTATTATTAGGCATCAGTGACATCAACTGATTTCTGCGGTTATTAAATTCTTGATTAGTGATCATTTGTAAATTCTCTGAAAATATTACCTGCAAATAATATAGCTCTATGAAGATAGCACTTTAATGAACTGATGCTGAGCTTGTAACACAATTTTCGTCAAGCTCACCAAAGATTGTTAATACTGCAACTTTAATATATTCAACCAGCTCGGTATAGTTAGCCTCACTATCGCTATTATCATCCTCGTCCTTAACACCTGAAATCTGAATATGTGAAATAGCGGCGATGTCATCTAGGGCTTCAGCTATATCGCCAGAAATCTTTGTGTTCGATAGTGCTTCTGATTGTCCTAATCCATAAAGAAATCCCTGGCACCACTCACCTAGTGAAGCCAATCGCTCACTCAGCGAAAAATCGTCATCGGGAAGTACTGGTAAAAATTCAAAATCACTACTCCGTATCTGGTCAACAGAAAATTGATACAAGTCAATTAACATATCACCAAGGTCTTCTACTCTTTCGGATTCAACTTCAAGAAAGCTCGCTATCGTTGTGACCAGAGAAACTTCAGAAAAAACTTCGCCGCCGCTAATTGCTCCAGTTAAATAACCATGTAACTCAGCTGGACTACCAGCTAAATTAGCCCGAATAAATGCATCAGAAATTTCATCATATTCCATTTTTATAAACACTCATCGCATTAGTTAATCCTTTATCCTATCACTCTTGAGAGAAGCAAGCACCTAAGATAAAGCAACTCAGAAAAAATCATCCTATACATTTAGTTAGCTTATATTTCATGAATTAGCTTTAAGTTGGTTGACCAATCTATAGCTTCACAATTATAGTTGGGAAAGATCACTTAGTTATAGGCAGACAAATGTCAGTGGACCTGAAGAAATTTGAACAAAAAATAGACGATATCATTACTAAATGCACTAAGCTGCAAAAAGAAAATTTATCCTTAAAAAAAAGGGAGTCTGAGTTCTTAAACCAACGTAACGAACTTATTGAGAAGCATGGGGTAACTTTAAATCGCTTAGAAAATCTGATCAAGAGGCTAAAAAACTTTAATAATGAGAATTAAAAAATCGTGAATCAGAAAACAGTTAACATTCATATTTTAGATAAAGATTACCAAGTAAGCTGCCCTCAAGAGGAGAGTGATGCACTTATCAGCTCTGCAAAAAAACTTGATGAACAAATGCAAGCAATACGAAATAGTGGCACTGTTATTGGCGTTGAGAGAATTGCTGTGATGGCTGCCCTGAATCTAACATACGAGATCTCTAAAATAGAAAACAAGATGATATCAGAAGAGAATCCTAGCAAAATTATTCAAGATATCGATAAAAAAATCACTATTGCTCTACAAAGTTTAGAAGACACGTCCACTTTTTAGCTCTCACGGGTTATAATACAATTTGTTCCCTGGGGTATTTGCCAGTTGATAAGTCCTTGAGCCGATTCTTTATAATCTGGAGGGTTCAAGCCGATATGGTGTGCATGTCCGCGTGACGGAAAGCCTAATATATCGCTGATCCCGCCACCTTGAACTTTACGGTTCAAGGCAAATTCGATAGCGGTATCGTCGGGGAGCACTAAGAAAAAAGAAAGAAAATTTTATGGATACTAATGCTGTACGGCAGCTGATGCGAGAGCGAAGGCGCTCTTTAACTCCAAATCAACAACAAACAGCAGAACAAAATCTTGCCAAAAGACTTTCTTTGCTTCCATGTTTTTACAATAGTAAAAGAATTGCATTTTATTTGGCTCATGATGGAGAAATAGATCCAGCATTTGTTATGAGAATTGCAGAAGCCGCAGGAAAAGAATGCTATTTACCTTTACTTCACCCACTAAAACAAAATCGACTATATTTTGCTCGATATAAAAGTGGTGGTGTATTATCAACAAACCGGTTTGGTATAAAAGAACCGCCTTTAAGAGGAGCAAAATTGGTTCCAGCGTTTGCGCTTGATTTAATTCTACTTCCACTAGTTGCATTTGATCGTTCATGCAATAGGATAGGTATGGGTGCAGGGTTTTATGATCAAACACTAAAACAGCAGCGGGGAACCACAAGACTGTTAGGATTAGCACAAAGTTTTCAAGAAACTGATAATATCAATAAAGAATCTTGGGATGTTTCTTTGCATGCTGTTGTAACTGAAAAGAGTGTAATTACTGTTAATAAATTTAATCAGAAAAATTAGTAGCTCATAAATTACTAACTCTACACATAAGAAAAAATATCATGAGAAAAACTAAGATCATTTGTACTATTGGTCCAGCATCAGAATCTTTTAGTATGCTAGAAAAACTGGCAAAAGCTGGTATGAATATTGTTAGGCTCAACATGTCCCATGGTGATCATGAATCTCATGCTAGAGTTATAAAGTCTATCCGCACTTTAAATAAAAAGCTTCCAAATCCTATTGCGATTCTCATGGATACTCAAGGTCCAGAAATTCGCACAGGAGACATCAAGCAAGAATTAAACCTTAAAAAAGATGATGTAATTTCTATTGTTGCACGCGGGAAAGAAGATGTTGAATTTACTTCAATAAGAGTCAATTACGAAGATCTGGTAAATGATGTTGCCATCGGAGATATGATCACGGTTGATAACGGTCTGATAAATCTAGAAGTGCTGACTAGAGAAGATCGAACTATGCAGTGTAAAGTGATCGATGGTGGTATTTTGAAAAGTAAGCGCCATGTAAATCTACCGGGTATAAGAGTCAATCTACCTGCAATTACCGAAAAAGATAAAAAAGATATCCTGTTTTCTATAACACAAGAAGTAGATTTCATTGCACTTTCATTTGTTAGAAACTCAGAAGATGTGGAGCAACTAAGGGCACTTTTAGGTGATAAAGTTGACAAAATTAAAATTATCTCAAAAATTGAAGATCAAGAAGGTGTAAAAAACCTTAGTGATATTGTGGATATTTCAGATGGAGTTATGGTTGCACGGGGAGACCTAGGTGTTGAAATTGCAATCGAAAAACTACCAAGGGTACAGCGTCGTATTATCCGGCTGTGTGCGCAAAGAGGTAAGCGTGTAATTGTCGCAACACATATGCTGGAATCTATGATAAAAAACCCAATACCGACTAGAGCTGAAGTAACAGACGTAGCCAACGCTGTTTACGAAGAAGCTGACGCTATAATGTTGTCCGGTGAAAGTGCGATGGGCAAGTATCCCATAAAGTGCGTAGAGATACTTTCTCGAATTACCTTATCAATAGAACAGAGCCCTGGACTTCAGTTCGTCAAAGATTTATCTCTAGAAAACGATAAAGCCGAAATTGCTTCTGCTGCAGTAAAATTAGCTGAGTCTATTCAAGCAAAAGCTATTATTGTTCCTACAAGACGAGGAAAGATGGCTAACTACGTGACAAACTGCCATCCACAAACTCCGATTATTTGTGCCTTTACTAACGACAGCCGTACTCGTCGACAATTAGTTCTAAATAGAAACGTACTTAGTTTTAGAATAAATTTTAGTGAGGATCCAGAAAAAACTTTAGCGACTGCAGCAAAAATTCTTATTACCCGTTCAGAGTTTTCCCCAGAAGACAGAGTTGTTGTCTTATCTGATATTTTAGCTGGGTCTGGATTTGATGCTATTCAAATTCGGCAGTTATCAGATTTACTAAAAATTGATACATAGTGTTTATTTTTAAAGGCAATTGAACTTAACTCAAAAAGAATTGGTAAGCTGGATTATCTGTTTCCTCAACCCAGCTATAATCCAATTCATCAAGAAACGAGCCTAATTCTCCTCTATCTTTGACTGGGATTTGCAACCCTACTAGAACTCTTCCATCAGCTGAACCGTGGTTGCGGTAATGAAACATAGAGATATTCCAGCGATCACCCAGCTTAATTAAAAACTGCATTAGTGCTCCTGGCCTCTCAGGAAATTCGAATCTAAATATCATCTCATTTATAGCTTCTTGTGCTCTTCCACCTACCATATGTCGAATATGTAACTTAGCAATTTCGTTATCTGTCATGTCCACTATGGGGTAGGCTTTTCTATCTAAATCTTTTACTAAACTAAAACGGTCGTTATCTGAAGAGACCTCTAGACCTACAAAAATATGTGCTTTAGTAGAATCACCCATACGGTAATTAAATTCTGTGATATTACGCTTATTCAAAGACATACAGAATAATTTAAAACTGCCTGGTTTTTCTGGAATAGTTACTGCTAAAATTGCTTCTCTTTTTTCCCCTATTTCTGTGCGTTCAGAAATGTAACGCAGTCTATCGAAGTTAATGTTTGCACCACATTCTACAGCTAATAAGGTTTGTCCTTTTACTCCAGTAGAATCGACATATTTTTTTAATCCAGCCAAACCTAGTGCTCCAGCTGGTTCACAAATGGAACGGGTATCCTCAAAAGTGTCTTTGATGCTGGCACAAATTTCATCAACAGAAACTGTTATGACTTCGTCAACGGTATCTTTTAGTATACGAAACGTCTCTTTTCCAATTTTCGCAACGGCAGTCCCATCTGCAAAAATTCCTACGTGTTTTAATTGAACTCTTCGACCCGCTTTTATTGCCGCGTCTAAGCATGCTGAATCTTCAGCCTCTACTGCTATAATTTTAATACTAGGACGAATTGTTTTTATATAAGCTGCCATACCGGCACACAATCCTCCTCCTCCTACAGCTATAAAAACAGCATCAAGATTTTCTGGGACTTGTTCCAAGATTTCCATAGCAATAGTACCCTGCCCAGCTATCACGTCTGGATCATCAAAAGGATGGATATAGGTCATATTTTTTTCAACTACTAAATCTTTGGCGAAGTCAGAAGCCTCATCATAACTGTCTCCTTTAAGCAAGACAGTGGCTCCAAGGGATTTTACTGCACTAACCTTTATTTGCGGAGTGGTAGTTGGCATGACAATAGTTGCTTGGGCGCCTATTTTGTTTGCGGCCATCGCCAAGCCTTGGGCGTGATTGCCTGCTGAAGCAGCAATAACTCCCCTTGCCAACTCAGCTGCACTTAAAGATAGCATTTTGTTGTACGCCCCACGCAACTTAAAAGAAAAAATTGGCTGCAAATCTTCTCTTTTTAGCAAAACTCGATTACCAAGACGCAAGGAAAGTTGTGGGGCCTCATCTACTGGTGTCTTTATAACCAAGTCATAGATTTTGGCTTCTTGAATCCGCTTTACATAACTTTTAGGCATTTTGACTCTTTTATTTAATTGAAATAAACCTTACCTAGCTAATAGTAAATTTTCGATGGATGCAAAGCTAGTATTGATAGACATTTTCTATCATTTCATACTTTAATAAGTATAATCAAAAGGATAGAAAATTCTCAATTATGGCTTAGTTTATGAACCCATCTGCTCAAAATATCCTTAAAGAGACTGTTGCACAAGCAGCAGTAGACTACGTGCTTAATAAAATAAACTCGGATAGCATTATTGGCATAGGCACCGGTTCTACTGCTAATTTCTTCATCAACCTCTTAGCGCCCCATAAAAATAAATTTAAAGGAACAGTTGCTAGCTCTCAAGCCTCAGAAAAAATTATTAAGCAGAATGGTATGGAGGTTTTTGAATTAAATTCTATAGGTGAGATAGAAATTTATGTTGATGGTGCTGATGAGGCTAATCAAAAATTGGAGCTAATTAAAGGTGGGGGAGGCGCACTCACAAGGGAAAAAATTATTGCTGCTGTAGCGTCCGAATTCTTATGTATAGCTGATGAAACTAAATGGGCTGAATCCTTGGGTGTATTCCCGTTACCAGTTGAAGTTATACCTATGGCTAGAAGCTACGTTGCAAGAGAAATCGTTAAACTAGGTGGAGATCCAGTTTTCCGTCAAGGCTTCAGCACTGACAATGGTAACAATATTATAGATATTCATCATCTTCACCCTATAATCTCTCCCCAAGAAATAGAAAAGCAGATTAATCATATTGTAGGTGTCGTTGCTAGCGGGATGTTTGCGTTAAGACCTGCGGACATTTTGTTGCTTGGATCAACGAACGGGGTAAAAACTCTTCGCTCTAAATGAAAAAATATATGCTGTATTAGCTAGAATATCTTCAATGTAGGCTCGTTCAATGCTGCAAATTGTTCCCGAAGTTCTAAGATATGTTCACTCCAATAACGTATACTGTTGAACCAAGGGAAAGCCATAGGAAACGCAGGATCACTCCATCGCTTAGCTATCCAAGCCGTATAATTAATTATCCTCAAAGTTCTCAGAGCATCAATTAGCTGTAGTTCTCGTGGGTGGAAATCAAAAAATTCATTATAGCCATCTATAATTTCTGACAACTGGGCACTTTGGCGATCTCGTTCTCCAGAAAGAAGCATCCATATATCCTGAATTGCTGGCGCCATGAGGGCATCATCAAGATCTACGAAGTGGGCGTTGTTATCTCTCCATAAAATATTACCAGCATGGCAATCTCCATGTACACGAATATGCTCAATTGCCCCAGCATTGTTAATAACTTCGTCTACTCTCTCCATAAGGTCTTCAATTAATGAATCGTATGATACTTTTAGTTCACCTGGAATAAAATTCTCACTCACAAGTTTAGATGCCTCATAACCGAAAGTACTGCTATTTAACACATGACGAAAATTGAAAGGCTTTACTGCTCCTACAGCATGCATTCTGCCTAACAATTTACCTAGTAGGTATAAGTTATCTAAGTCATCTAGCTCTGGTCCATAGCCGCCCTTTCTAGGAAATAACGCAAAATTAAACCCTTTATACTCAAAGAGGCTATCTCCGCTTGAGTTGCGGATTGGAGCAACAACTGGCAACTCTTTCTCAACTAATTCAAAACAAAATTGATGTTCTTCTAAAATCTGCTCCTTACTCCATCGGTTGGGACGATAAAATTTTCCAATAATTGGAGATGAATTCTCAATACCAATTTGATAGACTCGATTTTCATAGCTATTAAGGGGAAATAATCGACCATCACTTAAATAATTACAGCTCTCCATTGCATCTAAAATAAAGTCAGGGGTAAGCTGGTCAAACGGATGAGGTAAAGAATCTTGAGATTCAGCTAGCTTGTCATTCGATTCTTCAATATTGCCGTCAATACTATTACTCATTCTTTTTCACCAAAAATAATTTGTGATCAGATCTTGCCAATAAAAAAACTATTAAAGCAGTTAAAATCCATACAACGCAAGCAATGATATACGGCTGTCCGGCATACAAAGATCCGACAACAACTAAACTTACAATATTACCTATAACCTGTACGGTGATAATTAGGGGAATGTACTTGTAACTTAATTCAGAGAATAATCCCATAAGGAAGGCAGCAGAAAAATTCCAAGCTCCGCCTATAAAACAAAAAGCAATAACTATGAGTTTCTGTGGTAAATACCCGGATAGGCCAACAACTAATAAAAGTACAGAGACTCCCATGGCTGAGACTATAGGTTTTACATAGCTTGACCTTATTTCCATAAGGGCCGCAAGAAGACCGCCTATGCTACTTGATAGGGCTAAAATTACCATATAAAATCCCGCACTATATGCTATGGGTTCTATCGTATTGCGCACTGTATTGCCACCTACAAATATTAATAGCAATGCAACTAAAAAAAATATGATTAATAGCTTTTTTTTATGGGCAACAGGGATTATAAATTTAACTTGCTTTATATTTTTCGAAACTTTTAGACTCAAAATAACTAAGCCTGCACATATGCAAGAAGCTCCAATTAATACATTATTAAAGCTGATCAGCCCAGCAACCTTAGGTGGCAAACAATAAGCAGTTAGAGCAACGATGATAGACTGTAAACATAAGACTAACGCATAGCTTCTGATGGGATTAGTACTTGTGCCAAGACATACAAAGGCTACGGAACAAACTGTTCCAGTAAAAAATCCAGATAAACCCTGACAAATTAATAAAAAAGAAAAGTCCGATAAAAATGTAGGCAGTAAAAAACTGATTACCCCCATAATACTGCTTACAAAAGACAGCAATCTCCAGTTTACTAACGAAATGTATAAAGTAGTTAATATTCCAGCCAAAACAGTACCGCCTAAAAAAACTCCCCCTAACCATAAAGGTTCTGACGAGGTAAGCTCAAGTTCTCTGGATGCTACGGCCACAATTAAGGGTATATTGATTAGATAAATTGTAGCGAATAAAGAAATAACTATTGAGGTACAGCGGACGCTAATACTTTTTAGATCTACATATTTTTTTTCATACAAAATTTGTGCTATCTCCCAACCTTTACATTATTTTTTTAGTACAAGTGGTTAACGCATAGCGTAAAATCTTATTTAAGAGAAATTTCCTACCAAATACCCCTGATGCATTTTTTCTAAGCTGCGGACTTTAATTTTACTTGCTTTTCCAGCTGTACCGAAAGACTCATATCTATTCGTACAAACATCTTTCATTGCCTTGGTCGTCTCAGCGAGATATTTTCGAGGGTCAAATTCCGCTTTATTTTCAGCCATAAAACGCCTAACTGCTCCGGTAGAGGCTAACCGTAAATCTGTATCTATATTTATTTTACGTACGCCATGTTTAATGCCCTCAACAATTTCTTCTACCGGTACACCATAGGTCTCGGGAATTTCACCACCAAATTGGTTGATAACTGCTAGCCATTCTTGTGGAACCGATGATGATCCATGCATCACAAGATGTGTATTAGGGATACGTGAATGGATAGCTTTTATTCGATCAATATCTAGTATATCGCCTGTTGGTGGACGAGAAAATTTATAGGCGCCATGTGACGTGCCGATAGCAATAGCAAGAGCGTCTACAGATGTATGAGATACAAAATCTGCTGCCTCTTCTGGATCCGTTAACATCTGCTCAAGCGACAAAGTACCTTCTGCACCCACGCCATCTTCTTCTCCAGCCTGTCCAGTCTCAAGAGATCCAAGGCAACCTAACTCGCCCTCTACCGAGACTCCACATGCATGTGCCATTTCAGCAACTTTTTTTGTCACCTCAACATTATATTCATAAGATGCAGGAGTTTTTCCGTCCTCCCTTAAAGATCCATCCATCATAACTGAACTGAATCCAAGCTGAATAGATCGCTGGCAAATAGCAGGACTGGTGCCATGATCTTGATGCATACATACAGGGATATGAGGAAATTCTTCTATAGCAGCCAAAATCAGATGTCTGAGAAAAGGAGCTCCCGCATATTTTCTAGCACCAGCAGAAGCTTGGACAATAACTGGGGCGTCAGTTGCATCTGCAGCCTCCATGATTGCTCGCATTTGTTCCAAATTATTTACGTTAAATGCAGGAACACCGTATCCATGTTCGGCAGCATGATCTAACAATTGTCGCATTGAAATAAGAGCCATGAATCGATTCCTTGCAATTATGTTGATGTTCTAATAACTGTTAATTAGTTATATTATTTTTTTATGCATCAATCAGCAAGAGTTTCTGCGCCAAACCTGCTTTCAAGTATTTCTATAGCAGGCAAAGTTTTTCCTTCAACATACTCTAAAAAAGCCCCACCGCCTGTTGATACATATGAAATTTTATCGGTAATGCCGAATTTATCTACCGCTGCAAGCGTGTCCCCTCCTCCAGCTACAGAGTAACCAATACTTTTGGAAATTGCTTCAGCTATTAAGCGTGTCCCAGTTTCAAATTTCTGAAATTCGAAAACACCTATAGGTCCATTCCACAGAATAGTGCCAGCCTTTATTAAAATTTCAGCTAACTTTTTTGCTGAAACTGGACCAAAATCAAGAATCATATCTTCACTTGAAACGTCAGTTGTCTCCTTTAAGATCGCTGATGTTGACTCAGAGAACTCTCGGCCTACCATTACATCGGTTGGAAGGAGTATGTCAGTTTTTAACATTATTCGCTGAGCATCAACAATGAAATCATGCTCACAAAGAGAGTTTCCGACAGGAAGGCCTTTTGCTGCTAAAAAGGTGTTAGCGATGCCGCCTCCAACAATAAGCTGATCTACCTTACTCGAAATTTTCTCCAATACAGCCAATTTGGTCGATATTTTTGACCCACCGACGATGGCTACCATAGGTCGCGATGGATTTTCTAAGACTTTATCTAATACCTCTAATTCACGAATCAGTAACGGGCCGGCGCAAGAAACTGTCGCGTACTTAGCTACACCATGGGTAGATGCTTGGGAACGATGTGCAGCACCAAAAGCATCCATAACAAAAATATCACAAATAGAAGCATACGATTTTGCTAGGCTTGTTTGATTTATTTTTTCTCCTTGATTAAATCTAACATTTTCTAATAGTGATATTTTACAATCACTATTAGGTAGATTTTTTTTCCAATCCAAAATGACTGAAACTTTCATTTTGAGCAATTTTTCTAAGCAATCAGCAATTGGTTTTATAGAGTACTCATGATCAAACTCACCCTCAACCGGTCTGCCTAGGTGAGACATTAAGATTACTCGAGCTCCAGCATCTAAAGCATATTGAATTGTTGGTATTGCTGCGAGAATTCGCGCATCCGAAGTTATAACTCCGTTTCTTATTGGCACATTAAAGTCTTCACGAATTAACACGCGTTTATCTTTAAGGCATAAGTCGGTCATTTTTAACATTTTCAAAAAATTTTGCCCTTATTTTTTTATACCTAACCAATACTTTGTTAATTCCAGCATGCGGTTTGCATACCCCCATTCGTTATCAAACCATACTAGTATTTTAACTAATCGTTTCTGGCTGACCCGAGTTTGGCTAGCATCAACAATGCCACTGCGCTCATCATGATTAAAATCACATGAAGCTAAAGGTTCTTCTGTATAACCAATAATTCCAGTAAGTTCCCCCAGAGAGACTTGCTCTAAAACTTGGTTCACACGCGGAACATCTACATCAGTTTTAAGTAATACAGATAGATCAATTACTGATACGTTTATTGTAGGTACCCTCATAGCTTGCGCTTCAAAGCGACCAACTAATTCAGGCATCATTCTATCAATGCCTATAGCTAATTCTGTATCAACAGGAATAATAGAGTGGATAGCAGCACGAGTTTTTCGTAAGTCTGTATGGTGATATGCGTCAATAACTGGTTGGTCGTTCATAGCAGAGTGAATAGTAGTGATCACACCTCCTTCGACTGTAAATTCTTTATGAAGAGTCTTAATTACTGGCACTACACAGTTAGTTGAGCAGGATGCATTAGAAATAACTAGCTCATCACCAGTTAAAGTTTTTTCGTTAACACCCATCACAATTGTCGCATCTACATCTGGTTCTGCTGGTTGAGAAAAAAGTACTTTTTTTGCGCCTGCTACTATATGTTTCTCTGCAGTTAAGCGATCCGTAAAGGCTCCGCTGCACTCTAAAACAATATCAATATTTAAAGTATCCCAAGGCAAGCGATTTATCTCCTTGAACTGAAATATTGATATATCATCTCCATTGATTAAAAGTGTGTTGTTTTTTATTTGTATGCTGCCAGGAAAATGACCATGGGTTGAATCGTACTTGGTAAGATGCGCTATGGTTTTACAATCAGCCAGCTCATTAATAGCGACTACCTGCATGTACTTTCTATATTCGGACTCATAAAGGGCCCTTAGAACAGAGCGTCCAATTCGGCCATAGCCGTTAATAGCTACTCGGATCAATGAATTTCTTTTGGTATTCATAACCTATTCCAAATATTTCTATAGTTGAGCTAAGACTGCATCGATAACGCCCTGAACTGTAAATCCAAAATGCTTCATTACTTCTTCACCTGGAGCTGACTCACCAAAAGTCTTCATGCCGACTACTTTTCCGTCAATACCTACATACTTATACCAATAATCTGCATGCCCCGCCTCAACTGCTACTCGCACTCTAACCCTCGGGGGTAATACAGAATCACGATAAACTAAATCCTGCAAACAAAAAATTTCTGCACAAGGCATAGATACCACGTTAGCTTTTATACCTTTCTTAAGTAGTGATTCTGCAGCATCAACTGCTATCTCCACCTCTGAACCAGTTGCGATTATAATTGCATCTGGTTCTGCTTTGGCATCCTTAAGTATATAGCCGCCTTTAACTATATTATTTAACTGGTCTAAGCTCCGAATCTGTGGGGTTAATTTTTGTCTACTAAACACCAATGCACTTGGTCCATCAGATCTCTGAATTGCACTCTTCCAGGATACTGCAGACTCTATAGTGTCACAGGGCCTCCAGGTTTCTAGGTTGGGGGTTGATCTTAGAGCTGTCAGTTGTTCGACAGGTTGATGTGTTGGGCCATCTTCGCCCAAACCAATAGAGTCATGAGTGTAAACAAATATACTTTTTTGCTTCATGAGTGCAGCCATACGTACTGCATTTCTGGCATATTCCATGAATATCAAAAAGGTGGCCCCATAAGCGATAAACCCGCCATGGAGTGTTATACCGTTCATCATACCGCTCATGCCAAACTCTCTCACACCATAAAATAGATAGTTTCCAGATGCATCTTTTCCTGTAATTCCCTTAGATCCTGACCATAACGTCAAGTTTGAACCAGCCAAATCGGCCGATCCACCTAGTAATTCAGGCAGCATAGGGCCGAAGGTATTCAGGCAGTTTTGTGATGCCTTTCGAGATGCAATTTTTTCCATTTGCTTTTGACATTCAAAAATGTAGCTATTTGCATTGTCGTTAAAGTCTTTAGGTAGAGTTCCGTTCAATCGGCGCTCAAGCTCTTCAGCGAGTTGAGGGTGTTCATTTCGATAATCATCAAATCTTTTGCTCCACTTCATTTGAGAAGCTACACCGTTTTTCGTGGCATCCCAACTGCTATATATATCTGGTGGGACTTCAAACGAATCAAATTTCCATTTTAACTGTTCACGAGCCAACTCCACCTCTTCTTTACCTAATGGAGCGCCATGGCAATCTTCTTTACCTTGCTTGTTAGGAGAACCGAAACCAATGACTGTTTTACAGCAAATTAAAGTGGGTTTATTTTTTTCAGTACGAGCCTCTTCAATAGCTGCCTTAATAGCAATATGATCATGTCCATTTATACTTGGAATTACCTGCCAACCGTAGGACCTGAAACGTTCTGGTGTGTCGTCTGTGAACCAGCCCTCTACTTCGCCATCAATAGAAATGCCGTTATCGTCATAGAATACCACTAGCTTACCCAGTTTTTGAGTTCCTGCAAAAGAAGAAACTTCGTGAGATATACCTTCCATTAGACAACCATCACCCAAAAAACAGTATGTGTTATGGCTTACAATTTCGTGGTTAGCTCTATTAAACTGAGCTGCTAGAATTTTCTCAGCCAAAGCCATACCTACTGCGTTGCTTAGTCCTTGGCCTAGGGGGCCTGTTGTCGTCTCAACACCTGGAGTATATCCATATTCTGGATGACCAGGTGTTTTAGAATGTAGTTGACGAAAATTCTTTAAATCTTCTATAGATAGGTCATAACCACTAAGATGTAGTAATGAATATAGCAACATAGAACCGTGCCCATTGGACAGTACGAAACGATCACGATTAGCCCAAGAAGGATCAGAAGGATTATGAACTAAGTAATCGTTCCATAACACTTCAGCAATATCCGCCATGCCCATAGGGGCGCCAGGATGTCCACTATTAGCTTTTTGAACAGCATCCATACTAAGTGCACGGACTGCGTTGGCAAGATCACGTCTAGAAAGCATACAAAAACTCCTACTAAGTAAAACACATTGCAACATTTGGAAAATTGGGTGTCATTCTCTCTTACTAATGGAGTCTCGTAAACACGCTATTGATAATACTTTAATCTATATCAATATTTATTGATATAGATATATTTAGATGATATAGTTGTTTATATGAATAATACCATTAAGACCGCCAACAGAGTTTCAAACTCTTATATAGGAGATAAGCAAAAATCTTCTTATTTAAACGCAACGACTGTAAATACAGCCACACTGGCAGTATTTCTTAAGGCTGCAGGCGATCCCCTTCGTTTAGATATTCTTAGAGTTCTTCAGCATAATGCTTATGGCGTCCTTGAGTTAGGTGAGATTTTTGAAACAAAGCAATCTGGGATGAGTCATCATTTAAAAGTTCTAGCGAATGCTGGTCTTGTTGTATCACGTAGAGAAGGTAATACAATCTTCTACAGACGGTCACCCTTACCGTTAAAATCAGCTATTAAGGAGCTTCATCGAGGTCTTTTCTCTACTATAGATCTATCCGAAATCCCTTTAGATTTAGTTCAGAGAATTCGAATGATAAATCTTGAGCGCACTCGGGCTTCTCGTGAATTTTTTGAACAGAACACTGGTAGGTTTAATGCAAACCAAGATTTGATTGCTAGCTATACACAATATGGGCAAATTATAACTGAGTTTTTGGATGCAACTTCAGTCAAAAAAGGCACTGTTCTCGAAGTGGGCCCAGGAGAAGGCGACTTCCTATTAAATCTCGCTAAACGATTTGACCAAGTAATAGCTATAGATACATCAAAGGAAATGATCGGTATTTCGCAGAAAGTAGTTGCAGAAAATAAATTATGCAACGTAGATCTTGTGCATGGAGATACCGGATCAGCTTTAGAAAAAGGCATTACGGCTGACTGCATAACCCTAAACATGGTACTTCACCATACACCAGATCCTGCTGCTGTGTTTAACGATTTATCTAGGCTGCTAACTTCAGAAGGAGTCTTGCTCGTTACAGAGCTTTGTGACCATGACCAAAGTTGGGCGCATGAATCATGCGGCGATCTATGGTTGGGTTTCGAGCCAAATGACTTAAGTGGCTGGGCTTCTGCTGCAAGTCTTCGCGAAGGAGAAAGTCTTTATTTGGCTCAGCGAAACGGCTTTCAAGTGCAATTGCGTCAATTTTTTAAAAAATGAAAATAATTTTATTTATGCAGGAAACTAACGATGTCTAACTATAGTCTTTTTACTTCTGAATCAGTTTCTGAGGGTCACCCAGATAAAATGGCGGATCAGATTTCTGATGCCATTTTAGATGCTATTATTAAAGATGATCCTCAATCTCGGGTAGCTATAGAGGTAATGATCAAAACAGGTATGGTTATCGTTGCTGGCGAAGTGAGAACAGACACCTATATTGATCTAGAGGAAATTGTCCGAAACGTAATAATGGATATTGGTTATATAAATTCTGATTTAGGTTTTGATGGCGCCTCATGTGCAGTATTGAACGCTATTGGAAAGCAATCAAATGATATTGCTATGGGTGTCGATGAAGGACTGGAAAAAACACTAGGAGCTGGAGATCAGGGGCTAATGTTCGGCTATGCGGCGAATGAAACAGAAGTTCTCATGCCAGCACCAATTTATTACGCCCATCGGATAGTAGAGAAACAATCTAAATTACGTAAAAGTGGCGTATTACCTTGGCTACGTCCTGATGCTAAAAGTCAAGTAACGTTGCGCTATGAAGATGGTTTGCCTGTTGCAGTTGATGCTATTGTATTATCAACTCAACATGACCCAGATGTCTCTCTTATTGATTTGCGTGACGCTGTGTTAGAACAAATTATCAAGCCCGTTATTCCTGAAGTATGGCTCCATAAAAACACTAAGTACCATATCAATCCTACGGGCCGATTTATTATTGGAGGACCTATGGGAGACTGCGGATTAACTGGCCGAAAAATTATTGTTGATACATATGGTGGTATGGCCCGTCATGGCGGTGGAGCTTTCTCTGGAAAAGATCCATCGAAGGTAGATAGATCAGCTGCGTATGCTGCGCGATATGTGGCAAAGAATCTTGTTGCAGCAGGAATTGCTGACCGATGCGAAATACAAATTTCGTACGCAATTGGTGTTTCAGAACCAACATCTATCAGCATTAACACCTTTAATACAGGCACAGTGAGCAACGATGAAATTATTCGGTTAGTACGAGAGAATTTTGATCTTCGACCGCAAGGAATTATAGATATGCTAGATCTTAGTAGACCTATTTATCAGCCTACTTCAACTTATGGGCACTTTGGTAGAGAAAATAAGAATTTTTCATGGGAAAAAACAGACAAGGCTGACGATTTAAGGGGCTCTCTCTAAGAGAGCCTGAAATCAAACTTAATACTCACATTATAGGGGACAAAAAATGAATACAATGATTACAAAAAATGATTATAAAGTAGCAGATATAAATTTAGCAGACTTTGGTCGTAAAGAAATCGCTATAGCTGAGACCGAAATGCCTGCACTTATGGCTCTTAGGGCTAAATATCGCTCAGAAAAACCCCTAAAAGGAGCTAAAATACTCGGGTGTATTCATATGACTATTCAAACAGCTGTGTTGATAGAGACACTTGAAGAACTAGGGGCACAAGTGCGATGGACATCATGCAATATCTTTTCTACTCAAGATCACGCGGCAGCGGCTATTGCTGCTAATGGTACAGCTGTTTTTGCTTGGAAGGGTGAGACTGAAGAAGAGTATGAATGGTGTCTAGAACAACAAATTCTAAGTAACGGCAAACCATGGGATGCAAACATGGTGCTTGATGATGGTGGAGATTTGACAGGACTACTGCATAAGAAATATCCACAGATTTTAGAGGGTATTCATGGGGTTACCGAAGAAACGACTACCGGAGTGCTTCGTCTGCTAGAAATGCTCGAAAATAACGAACTTAAAATACCTGCTATTAACGTAAACGATTCTGTCACAAAATCAAAAAATGATAACAAATATGGGTGTCGTCATAGCTTAAATGACGCTATCAAGCGAGCGACTGATCACTTACTCGCAGGGAAAAAGGCTCTAGTAATCGGTTATGGTGACGTAGGGAAAGGTGCAGCTCAATCATTACGCCAAGAAGGGATGATTGTGAAAGTAACTGAAGTAGATCCAATCTGCGCTATGCAAGCATGCATGGACGGATTTGAAGTAGTTTCAACATACATGAATGGTAATCCAACTGAGAACGTGAATGTTGATCTGCTCAGAACAACAGATTTATTAGTTACTACTACCGGTAACTACAACGTTTGTGATTCAGATATTTTATGTGAACTGAAAACCGCTTGTGTAGTGTGCAATATTGGTCACTTTGACAATGAAATTGACACTGCATACATGCGCGAAAACTGGAAATGGGTAGAAATAAAGCCACAGGTTCACCAAGTTTTTCGTGATCAATCTACAAACGATTATCTTTTACTTCTTTCTGAAGGAAGGCTAGCTAATCTAGGCAATGCCACGGGCCATCCAAGTAGAATAATGGATGGATCGTTTGCTAACCAAGTTTTAGCGCAAATTCTTCTTTATAAGCAAGATTTTGCAAATCAGGATAATGCATCTAAAGAAAAATTATTACGCGTCGAGGTTCTACCAAAAAAACTGGATGAAGAAGTTGCAGCTGAGATGGTCAAAGGGTTCAGTGGTACGCTTACTCGACTTAAATCCTCACAAGCTAAGTATATAAATGTACCTGTTGATGGTCCCTTTAAAGACGACAGCTATAGGTACTAATTAAAGAATTATTACAATAGAGTTATTAAATAAATGAATAATCATCATTTAAGTTTTGAGTTCTTTCCTCCAAAAACTGAAGAGGGCAAGATTAAGTTAGCTGACGTTCACAGCAAACTAAGCAGACTTAATCCAGAGTTTTTTTCAGTTACCTATGGTGCTGGAGGCTCAACAAAAGCGTTCACAAAGGACACTGTGCTTAACATTCAAGCTACGGGATCGAACGCGGTTCCTCATATATCTGTGTGTGCAGACGACAAACCATCATTACTTAGCCTTCTGAAAGATTACCAAGATTCTGGAATAACAAAAATAGTTGCACTACGAGGAGACCTTCCCTCGGGCATGGGTGGCACGAAACAACTTGTATATGCAAACGAGCTCGTCGCTTTAGTGAAAGAACATTTTGGAAACAGTTTTGAAATATTAGTTGCTGCTTATCCAGAAATACATCCGGAAGCTGAGAGCTATAAAAAAGATATCTATTGGCTGAAAAGTAAGTTTGAGAACGGGGCTAGTCGAGGGATAACCCAATATTTTTTTAACTCAAACAGCTATTTTTATTTTATAGAGGAATGCGAAAAAGTTGGTATTGCAGCTCCAATAATTCCAGGTATTATGCCGATCACAAACTACCGTAATCTAGTTCGTTTTTCAGATAGTTGTGGGGCTGATATTCCACGATGGATCAAAAAAAGGTTGCATCAGTATGAAGACGACGAAGAAAGCATCAGAGAGTTTGGGTTAGACGTTGTTACCCATCTTTGTGAAGATCTGCTGGCAAACGGAGCTCCTGGATTACATTTTTATACGATGAATCAAGCAGATGTCAACCTCTCTCTATGTGAAAGATTAGGTTTTTCATAATCATATGCGAAATACAAGAGTCTTCACAAAAAAACCTCTTTCTGTTGGTATTGAAGTTGATCTTGACGATTTTTCTACTAAGCACTTAGAAACTGTTTTGAGGCTAGTCCCGGGAAATCCTGTCACTATTTTTAATGGCGAGGGGGGCGAGTTTAAAGCGTTCATAAAAAGTTCTGGTAGAAAAAAAACGACCGTACAAGTTAGTGAATACTCAGAAATCAATCGAGAGTCTCCTTTGAAGATTCATCTAGGAATAGGATTATCTCGTGGAGATAGGATGGATTCGATCGTACAAAAATCTACCGAAGCTGGGGTGACACAGATAAGCCCTTTATTTACTGAAAGAACTGAAGTAAAGCTAACGGGTAGAAGATTAGAGAACAAATTACTGCATTGGGAGAAAATCTGTATCAGTGCCTGCGAACAATCTTATAGAAATAAAATACCAGTCATTAATTCTCCAATAAAAATTAATGACTGGATTTACAGAGTCTCATCTGCAAAAAAAATAGTACTCGATCATAACGCTTTAACTACAATCTCTGCTTTGAGAAAAGAAAACAATGTATCAAGTGTATGTCTTTTAATAGGGCCAGAAGGTGGCCTTTCTGAAGAAGAAATACATACATCCAATGTTGCGGATTTTAGTGTATTTTCTCTTGGACCAAGAATTTTTCGCACAGAAACTGCACCAATTGCTGCGATAAGTATTCTCCAGTCACTTTGGGGTGACATTACCTAAAGACGCTTTGTCAAAAAATCCCTTATTATACGTCGGCTAAAAAATTAGCTGAACCTAGTGTTTTGCTTCTTGCTTAGCTTTCTTAGCTGCTTCTTCTCCAGATTTCTTCTCTTTGTACATTGCATCAAAGTTAATAGGGGCAAGCATAAGGGGAGGATAACCAGCTTTCAACAAAACATGGTCTATCGTTTCTCTAAGATAAGGAAACATAATCAATGGGCAAGCTGAATTTAACGCTTCGTCTAAGCGATCATCAGGAAATCCACTAATTAAAAATAAAGCAGCTTGATCGACCTCTTGGCTAAAAGCTACTATATTTTCGTTTGTTGCGGTTACCTTAACACTAATGATAACTTCATAGCGTCCGTCATCATCAATAGCATCGTGTGTAATATTTAAATCTAATGTAGTTTCTGGCTTCCAGTCTGTACCGAATACGCTAGCTGAATTTGGCGAGGTAAACACATTTTTTTTCAAATAAATCTTTTGCATCGAGAAATGAGGTGCTGATGACTCTTTTGACATTTCTTTCTTCCTTAATTTTTTGTTTGTTTAAAATACTAATAAATTCATCATCTAAGAATTAGATTAAAGATTTATAATTGAGCGATTTATTGCAAGCGAGAAATATATCGGTCCAAACTTACAATAATTTATGTGAATTTTTAGATAAAATTTTAACCCAAAAACAAATAAGTCCCAACCAAAG
>CAZSMR010000001.1:34044-41140 GCA_964608185.1 uncultured Porticoccus sp.
CTGGGACTTATTCTTTACTAGCAACAACTTATATCTTAGCTGGTGCTTTGATTCCAACCCACTCGAAAAAAGTCTTCAAGTCTGGTTTGACATCATGCATACACATGTACCAAGGTGTTGGCGCTTCAATATCAAGCATTGTTCCACAATCTGGGCATGAGTACTCACGATATACCTGCCAAGATGTATCTGGTGACATTAATCGTGGATAAACTTGATCCATTTTTTCAGCTGTATCACGAACATAAATATTCGCATTAAGCTTCCAGTTACCTGTGTAATGGCCAAAATCTTTACCGCAATCACAGAATGCATGAATTTCTTCATCACCATCTCTAATAGCTAAGTTTAGATGTGGACCTAATGCCATGATAACTTTATGTTTATATGACAATTTATCCTGTATTACTTCCATGTAAAGTTTGTAACGGTCAGCGTCTTTAGGCATGGAAATCATTTGATGCACTGTATCCCAGGCTAAAGTGCCGTCGACCAGCTGCTTAACTTCTTGTTTTGTATATGAAGACATATCTATACTCTCTTTTTATTTAATTGATAATTGATCGAGTGCATCAGGATCGATGCACTCACTCCAATTTCTCAAGTTAATATTATTCCTCAGTCATGATGACGGGCTTACAGTCCGGCATTTCGCTGATGTCCATAGTTTTAGTAGAACCATATGTTGGGATGCCCAACGAGGACTCTAACAAGTTATAATCTGCAGGTAAGTCCCAGAATGTTTTAAACTCATTTAGGAACGGCTCTGACAGAGCAAAACTTGAAGCATACATCTGCTTAACTTGTGGAGAAGCTATATTGTCAACGATATTTTGACGTTCAGTTTTCATCCACTCTTTGACAGGAACACTACGCTTAATGCGGTCTTTCTTGATTTGCTCTTGAGCCGCAGTAGTCTTAGCTGAATCAACAGTGTAAACACCCTCATGATCTTGAGTGTATACAACGCCATAAATTTTCTTGGCGTATTCAGGAAGAATGTAGTTCTCATTAAGATCTTCTTCGATACTTTGTGCGCCACTATGTAAACGATCCAAAGGATCACCAAATCCTGGACCACCACGTAGGTAGTTCAAGTACAGATCACCATTATCAAACATAGCTTCTGTAGTGATACATTGTTTGTCACGCTTAACTTCGGCGTCTGGTCCAAGAAGTGTTTCCCATACACGATCATCTGGGTTCAAATCTTCACCTAAAGGAATTTCCTTACCAGTCATGATACGTCCATCTTCTCCTAGAAGACCAGTGTTGTGGGCTTCGAAACGGTAACCAGTTGCTGAAGGATATCCACCCATCAAACCCCAGTCACTGTTCATGTAACCATTACCCATGAAGAACATAGTCCAATCACAAGAACCGTGAACCATACGTAAAGTTTCAAACCCGTTACCACCACGCCACTTACCATAGCCGCCTGAGTTGGTTTTTTGAGTACGACCCAAGTATAAAAGAGGCTCTGCTAGTTCCCAGATCTCTATATCACCCATATCGCCTTCAGGGTTCCAGATAGCAGCAGCGTTGTTAAGTCCGTCTTTCATCGCACATGCGCCTGTACCACAAGCAGCAGTCTCAAAACTGTTAACAGCGTGAATTTCGCCATCTTGGTTAATACCGCCACCTTGTAACCAGTTACAAGGGTTAGAGTTCCCAGAGTTAACTTCTTCTAGGTATCCACGACCAAAGTATGTACGACTAATTCCGCGCCACAAAGAGCTCCAAGAAGAAACCAAGAAGTGCCATGCATCAGCGTGAGCTGTGCGACGATCATCAGGGTTAGTCCAAGTACCTTTTGGTAGACGGAATTGAGTTGCATAACGACAACCATCGTTAATACGCTCTGTAGGTACAAGACTTTGAGTCATCATTACCCAAATACCAGAAGTAAACGCTGTGGGGTTTGCATTATATGTATGCCATCCCCAACGACTACAACCTTCAAAGTCTAAACGCCAAGTAGCATCCTTTTTAACTGTAATAAGGCATGGTGCGTGCATGATTGAATCAAGCTTAGCGAATGGAGATGGTACCGCTACATCTGGATGAGTGTAAGGTACATCAACAAATGCGACAGTTCTAACTTCTCCTGGAATACACATAGCCTTGATACGGCTAGTTAGTCCACGACGACCATCCTCAATAACTTCCATTGCGAAAACATCCCAGGCTTCAACACCTTCGTCTGCGATAGTTTCTTGAACCATTTCACGAATCATTTGCGTACCAGCAATACGTGTTTTCTCATCAAGAATCCAGTATTTAACAGTACGGACGTTACGTTGACTTTCATGCAACCAGTCACGTAGTGGAGTGTCATTAACACCTGTCTTACGACAAGTAATCTGCAAACCATCACCGAAACGTTGGATTTGTCCGTTAGACATAGATCCTGGTCCAACTGCACCAGTATCAATAACGTGCGTAACACCACCTACCCATGCACACAAGTACCCTTCAAAGAATACGGGTATGATAGTTGCGATATCGCAAGGATGAACATTACCAGTTTGGCAATCGTTGTTGGTAAACATGTCACCATCATTGATACCAGGGTTAATTTCCCAATTGTTTTGGATCATGTACTTGATTGCTGCACCCATAGTACCAACATGAATGATGATACCAGTAGATGTAGCAATACAGTCACCAGCTACGTTGTAGAGTGTGAAACACAGCTCACCTTCTTGCTCAACGATTGGCGATGCTGCAATTTTCTTAGCAACTTCACGAGAGTTAACCAATCCTGCACGAACTTTAGAAAAAATTCGTTCGTATGCGATTGGATCACTTTCTTTCAAAGTTAAAGTCTTAATACCGTCATAGTGTCCAGTTTCTGACGCACGCGCCAAGATACCATTACGGTTCTCATCTAATGACAAGCCGTTTCTCAACAATTTGCCTAGTTCTGCCCCTTTAAGGGTTTCTAATATAGTCATAAGATTTCCTCTATTATCTATTGATCTAAATCGCGTCGACGGTATTGAAAGCAACACTTTCTATATCTGTCTCAATCAAATGGAAGAGACGATGCTTATCAAGGAACGTTGCGAAGCCAGTTGGAACTACGAAAGTGGTCGCGTCTGATTCAATCACCGCTGGACCATTAACCCTATTACCAGGCATCAAGCTTTCCATATGATAAAGATCTGCTTCAACCCATTTACGTTGGTCATAGAATTTCCTAGAACCAGTTTTAGAACCAGCTGCTGGAGTTTCACCTTGCACCTTCTCATTAGGAACAGCAGGCTTACTAGTTTCTACTGAACCACGAAGAATTGCACCTGTAATCCCAAATCCTAGCTCAGGAGAACGAGCAGCATCAGCATATACGCGAGCGTATTCTGCATCAAAAGCCGCCACTAGTGCTGGCCAATCTTTTTTGCCATTTAGTTTTGGTAAAGGTGAATCGATTTCTAAGTCATTCAACTGTCCTAGATACTGCATGCTGTATCCTGGCGTGAAAGTAATGTCTTTCTCAGAAAAACCATTAATTTCGAACTCTTCCAATACCTTAACTTTCAAAGTATCCCAAGCTGTTTGTAGCTGATTAACAGATGTTTCTAAATCGTCATCTGTAGACTCCTCAGTAATACCAACGTTAACACTCATATCATAGCGATATTCGAAGTCCGCTGAAGCACAACCAAACGCTGAGAATCCAGCAGCCCATGCAGGAACGATAGTTTCTTTGAAACCTAAACCTTTAGTGTAACCATATGCATGAACTGGACCACCGCCACCGTATGAGAAGCATACAAAGTCACGCGGGCTATAACCCTTACCAGAAATCATTGCACGTAAATGTTGACGCAAAGAAAGGTCAAGCAACTCAATCACACCTGCTGCAGCGTCTTCTAAAGAAAGACCCATAGGAGTAGCGATTTGATCTTGTACGCATTTTCTTCCACGCTCCACATCAAGTTTCAAAATTCCACCAAGGAAGTTATCTGGGTTCAAGTAGCCAAGAATAATGTGGCAATCAGTTACTGAAACAGTATCCAAACCACCTTCTGGCCAGCAAGTACCAACACGATAACCTGCACTATCTGGACCTAATTTAAGAGAATTTGAATAAGGATCAATACGTACGAAACTACCCGCACCCGCACCGATACTATCCATTGCAACCATTGGCAGTGAAAGAACTAGACGAGCCATATCACTATCCTTATGGATAGAATAGTTACCGCCAGTAATTAGGGCCATATCAAAGCTGGTTCCACCAATATCTGAACAAGCAATGTTTTCGTACCCAAGTTGTTCACCTAGATATTTAGCACCAATAACTCCACCAATTGGACCAGATACTAATGAACGAGCGAGTTCTTTTGCTTTCCATGAAATAGTACCACCATGGGTAGCCATTACACGTACGTCACATTTTGCACCTTTATCTCTCATCTTGTCGCTTAGTGCGCCAAGAATCTTACGAGAAGGCTCAGCAGCATATGCTTCTAAAATAGTTGTATTTGTACGATGACTCTCCTTACGTGCAGGATAGTAGTCACAAGAAGCAAAAACAGGGATCTTAGAGCCCTTATCTTTAATTACTTTTAAGACTGCGTCTCGAACAGCATGCTCATGAACTGGGTTCAAGTAAGAGCTAATTAAACTAATAGCAATCGCTTTAACGCCTTGATCAACAAGCTCTCCAGCAGCCTTAATAGCATCTTCTATACGAATAGGTATTACTACGGCACCTTTACAGTCGATTCGCTCAGTCACACCACGAGTATCGTGTATGTGTACCAATGACTCATCATATTTATGACTGTTTAAGTGGAGTCGATCTTCAAATGCATAACCTAAGTAGCATTGAATTGCGCGACCCATTCTGTGGAAGTCCTCAAAACCTTTACTTGTTATTAAGCCAGTTCGAAGGCCTTTTCTTCCCACAACGCGGTTAAGCATGGCGGTTCCAGAAAATACACAAGTTACCATTTCAGGGTATGTTTCTTCAACTGTTCTTCCCCAGTGGACCAGAGCATCAACACTAGAATTTAGTACTGCTGTTGCTTCATCTGCATCACTTTGTGCTTTACCGACAACAAAAGAGCCGTCTGCGCGCACAAAGAACGTATCTGTCATAGTTCCGCCTGCATCGATCCCTAGGACCTCGACGGGATTAGTTAAATCATTCAAGTTTATATCCTCTTATTTAATGAGTTTCTAACTTCATATTCTTTGCTTTAAATATTTTTTTAGCGCCGCGTATCGATCTCTATCGATTTTAACAAATACATAAATCACGCTAGAAAAACAAAAAATACCCTCAGATACTACCTCTTACGTTTTTATCTCAACTTTAAAATAATTATATTTATCATTGATTTAAAAATATAACCGATGAAAATATCTTACTTATTATCTGATTATGCCACATGCACAATCGGTGATCCAAAATTTCATCGGGATAGAATTAAAGCATGAGAAATTACATGTGTCCAATAAATTAGCTCACCAAACTATTGATTTTCTACTCTATTAATGATAATGATTATCATTTACGTTGTTGAAGCGTCCTAAGTCGTTAATTTTAAAATTTTTTTTTAAAAACTAAAAATTTCATGTAGATATACGAATAATAGCGAAAAAATTATAATTAATATTTTTTCACTGGGTTAATCTGACTCGATTGTCTCACGCTTGTAGTATATTATTTGCAACCTCATACCCGACTTGCAACTAGCAGCTCCACAAAAGGAAAATTAAGTTGCCTTTATCAAAAAATCGCCTAGATTTACTCACGGACAATGCTTCTTCAAAGGTACTTTTGGATATAACACGAGGCATCGAAAAGGAAAGTCTACGAGTCACTAAAGCAGGGGAAATAGCAAAAACACCACATTCTCATCTACTAGGAGCCGCCCTCACTCATCCTCAAATAACAACTGATTTCTCAGAAGCTTTGCTTGAATTCATCACACCGCCTTCAACCGATGCTAACGAAGTACTAAAAATACTTGAGGATGCACACTGCTTCACCTACAAAAATATTGACGATGAAGTACTTTGGACAAGTAGCATGCCATGTCAATTGAGCGGAGAAAGTAGCATACCTGTAGGAGTGTATGGTTCATCAAATATTGGAGAAATGAAACATACATATAGATTGGGGCTAGGTCATCGCTATGGCAAGTTAATGCAAACTATAGCCGGAATTCACTATAATTTTTCGGTTCCAGATGATCTGATGGAAATGTTCAGAAGTAATGAAAACTCGAAGGTATCTTTTGAGGTTTTTAAAACTGATAATTATTTTTCCTTGATACGCAATTTTCGTCGCAATTACTGGTTACTATTATATTTATTTGGTGCATCTCCTGCTATCTGTCGTAGCTTTGCAAAAAATAGAGGCCATCGGCTTATTGAGTTTGGTGAAGATGAGCACAGCCTGCATCTGCCTTACGCTACATCTTTAAGGATGAGTGATCTAGGCTACCAAAGTAAAGAGCAAGATAATTTGATGATTTGTTATAATAGTTTAAATAGCTATGTTAAAACACTGAGAGAGGTGCTGGTTAAACCTAACCCAAGCTATGAGCTCATCGGACTCAAAGATGCACTTGGAAAATACAAACAACTTAATGTAAACGTACTACAAATTGAAAATGAATTTTATAGCCCAATAAGACCAAAGCGATCTGCCGATCCCGGGGAAACTCCTTTACAAGCTTTATCTAAAAAAGGTGTTGAGTATATTGAGGTGCGCTGTCTTGATCTCAACCCTTTTTTGCCGCTTGGGATTGATCGCGAGCAAATTGATTTTATGGATGTTTTTTTGATGACCTGCTTGCTATCCAAAAGTGCACCGACAGATCAAGAGGAACATTATCGTATATTAAAAAATCAAAAAATTATGGTGTATCAAGGCAGAAGTCCAAATTTGATGCTTCATGACAAATATAAAAGTAGAACTTTCAGAGACTGGGGTCACTCTATCTTTGAAAAAATGTATCCAGTGGCTGCACTTTTTGATCAACAAAAGCAAACGAGCAGATACTCTGGGGCTCTAAAAAAACTAGAGAGGTTAATTGATCGTCCATCTCTAACGCCTTCAGCCAAGATATTGGAT
>CAZSMR010000001.1:41240-79442 GCA_964608185.1 uncultured Porticoccus sp.
TAGTTCTATTCACCTGTTTTATAAAGGTATGCGCTAGATCGATTAGTAAGATAGAGTTTAAACCGCCTATCCAAATAATATACAACTCTTCGCATATTTTGTTTTCCTATCAACTCATAAGCAGTATTGTCTGGTTTGCCACAAACATAGAGATTATCAACAAAATAATCTGTCGTTACGCCTTTAAACAACTTATATGTCTTCCATAAATTAAATATGTTTAACTTAACCAGTTCACTATCTACCTTTAGACACCACTTAAGTTTCCCTAGTTTTTTATCCATGCCTTTATAGATAAGCTTCCCTTGTGTAAATTTTTTATCCTTAATGCCCATCGATCTGGTACTTCTATTTGATGCCCCTGAAAGACCAGTTGGGCTACCTCCTGGCATCAGGCTCGCATGAAGTCCGGAAGATGTGACAAAAGTAGGAACGGTAAAAAAAACAAGCAAAAACGCAATGCAAAAAATTCTAACCATCACCACACTCCTGTTTTACCGTCAATATTAAAGTGCTCTAGATGTACCGCTAGAATACTCTCTATAGTTTCTTGCATTTTACACACTCTG
This sequence comes from uncultured Porticoccus sp., assembly GCA_964608185.1. GTDB lineage: Bacteria > Pseudomonadota > Gammaproteobacteria > Pseudomonadales > Porticoccaceae > Porticoccus. The sequence goes on from CAZSMR010000001.1 coordinate 41,810, forward strand.
ACGTTGTAATCCACTAGCCACAATTGAACTTACTTTCAAATGAGCTTTTATTATGATGAAAGGGTTTGTAAAGTTGGGCCCAGATTAGTAGAGTTGGGTAAAAGCTGCCTATAAACGGCGTAAGCTTCTATTACAAGGATAAAAAATGATACAAAACAGAAAGATAAGTTGTTTAACTTTTATATTTTGTGTAGCTCTTATTGCAGTTTCTCTTTATATGCAATTTATTATGGAATTGCGTCCTTGCTACCTTTGTGTGACACAAAGATTTTTTATAATTGTTATTGGATTCTTCTCTTTCTTAGCGTTTATTCATAATACTGGCTACAAAATATATGGGGCACTAACAACCGGAAGTGCACTAATTGGTGGCTATTTTGCTTCTAAACAATTATGGCTTCAGAGTCTTCCTGCTGATGAAATTCCGTCCTGTGGCCCGCCAGTGGAATACTTGTTTAATGCATTTAATTTGAGCGAAGCTCTAAAAATGCTAGTGCAAGGAGATGGAAACTGCTCTACGGTTCAATGGATTTTTCTTGGCTTAAGCATCCCTGGGTGGACTTTGGTCAGCTTCATAGCTTTTGCTATTCTGGGTGTATCACAAATAATTCGAAAAAACTGAGTATGCTAAAAGGGATTCTTGCGTTATTAATTTTTCAAGGTATTGGTGAATCTATTGTCTATTTGGGAGGCCTACCAATACCTGGTCCAGTTATTGGCATGGTGCTACTTTTTCTCACCTTGCAAGTTAGGGGAAAAAAGACTCCAGAATTTCTTAAGGTACCCTCGAGTATAATCATTAATTATCTTTATTTGTTACTGATCCCAACCTGTGTTGGATGTTTTTTTTTAGTGCAAAATCACTTCAGTCAATGGATTTATATAGTAGCTAGTATTTTTATTTCTACAATTGCAACAATAGCTCTCGGAGGTTTATTAATGAAATATACTCTCACGAGATATGAACTGAAATCTCGGATAAAAAAATAGCTATGGAAATGTTAAAGTTATTTATTCTTCTGATTTCAACTCCTCTAGCTTTTGGTCTTGTTACTTGGTTGTCTAGAACATATCACAAGAATTCTTTATGTCATATCATGTCACATCCTTTAATTTTGAGTACACTTTTAATATCCGGCTCTCTTATTTTTCTAGATATCGATTATCAGCAGTATAGATTTGCCAATAAACCTTTTTTCTTTTTACTTGATACGGCAATCATCGCCTTAGCTATTCCGCTTTATCAGCAATTTTTTAACTTCAAACAGATCTCTAAACCGTTACTTATAACTTTAATATTTAGCGCCTTCTTTGCTAGCATCAGTGCGTTAGGATTTTTATTCATATTAGGGTCGGAAACAAATAACCTTATATCCCTTGCACCTAAATCGGTTACAACTCCAATTGCACTTAGTATTGCTGAAAAAATTGGAGGGGACCCCAGCATGACTACTGGAGTAGTTGTGTTGACTGGGATGATAGGTGCGCTCTTCGGACCTATTATATTTAAAAAATTAAATATTTTTGACGATCGAGTCAAAGGATTCATACTTGGGATTTCTGCACATGGCATAGGCACCGCGAAAGCATTTAAGATTAGTCAAAAATGCGGTGCATTCGCTACACTGGGTCTTGGCTTAACGGGTGTTTTAACCGCTTTAATTTTGCCATACATTGTTATGTTTATATTTTAGTAATAAATAAACAATCTTTTTATTTAGGTGCTATAACTTGCTCTAACTCTACTTCAAAAATAAGAGTTGTCATTGGCTCAATCGTTGGAGATGAGCCATCCTTCCCATAGGCAAGCTCTGGTGTTAGGTATATCTCCCATTTTGAGCCCTCTTTCATCAACTGTAATGCTTCCGTCCAACCGGGAATAACCTGCCCAAGATTTATTTTTACAGCTTTTGCTCCATCATGTTGGGATGAAGAATCAAACTCACGCCCATCCACGTAAGTGCCTTTGTAGTGAACAAGAACATCACTTTCTGCTGTTGGTGACAAGCCTGTCCCTGCTATTATAATTCTATATTGCAATCCACTACTCGTAGTTATGACTCCTGCTTTATTACGATTTTGTAATAGAAATTCTTGTCCTTCTTGTTGATTTTTATCCGCCTTAAGTTGCATGTCTGCCTGAAAATCAGCAGCTTTTTTTTGCTGTAGACGGTAATAATCTTTCACTACCGCTTCGGCATCTTCCTTAGAGAGTCGAGGACGCTTGTTATTTAGGGCATCTGCCATCCCTAGCGTGAACGCATCTTGGTCAATAACTGTTTGTGACTGAAAAAACTGCAGCCCTACATCACCACCAACAATGTAGCTAAACTTTTCAACCTCTGTCTTTAGTAAGAGTTCTACTTCAGAATTACCAGCAAAAACTTCTTTTTCCTTCTCAGAATCTAAGGATGTTATTTCGTTGTCTTGGGTGCATGCGGTTAAGCTAACAATTGCCACTAAGGAACTGATTAGGTAGGCGGTTTTCATATTACTGTCCTTTTTTTACATCAAATCATAAAAGAGTGCTTTAACAATTCCGCATCATAACTCATGCTTAAGCTGAATCAAGAAAAATTTGTATGAGATAGCAATGGATGTCCGGCCGATAAAATTGGAGCATCTAAAATGGCTAAATATTTATTAACATTTTTTATCTGCGATTCTAGGCCTATTGTGTCACAAGTTTTGAAATTTTGTGACAGGGCCCATCGATACAAAACATCTTGCTCTATTTTTTCTGAAGTTAGCTCTAATTTTTTTAAAGTGACGATGATATTTTCTTTGCTTGTTGCTATTACTGATTCTGCTATATGTTTTCTAACTTTTCTCAAGGGTTTCACTACACTTAAATCCCACTGCTCTATTTCTCCGCAAGCTTCAACAAGATCTTGAATTGAAATCTCAATGCTGCGATAACCGAGCCAGCTACAAAATAATAATATGTTAACGTTACCTCCATAGATATTCTGACACTGCAAGCAGTATGCTGAAACACCTGGTCGTGCATAGTGCATTTTTGAGTATGACCAAAAGTTGTTTTCTGAATTGCTAGTCACTTTATTCAAATTTTATATTTTCTCAATGTTTAATTCTATCCAATACTGCTGTGACGAGCTTTTCGATACCAGTTGCCGCTTCGCTGATTCTATTAGCCAACATATAAGCCGGAGTAGTTACTAAAATATTTTTTTCATCGATACATATCTCTTTAACACCGCATACTTCATGTATAGCTCCAGTTTTCTCAATAGAATTAGCAGTAGACTTATCATTACCAATAGTAAAGCGAGCCCCTTTTCCAAATAATATGCCCACCATTGCTGGTGCAATACATATTGCACCTACAGGTTTTTTAGCTTGATGCATTTCTTGAACAAAAAATTTCAAATCTTTATTTAATGATAGATCTGCGCCTTTAGTAGCAAAATCACACAGATTTTTAGCGGCACCAAAACCACCAGGAATAATAACTGCATCAAAATCTATCATCTTAGCTTCAGATAGATCTTTGATGTTTCCTCGCACTAAACGAGCCGCCTCAATCAAGACACATCTGTTTTCATCCTCTACAATATCGCCAGTAAGGTGGTTGACAACATGCATCTGCGGAATATTTGGGGCAAAGCATTGCACTTCAACTCCAGCTCTATCAAGACAAAGAAGCGTAATAACAGACTCATAGATTTCTGAGCCATCAAAAACTCCACAACCGGATAAAATCACAGCTACCTTTTTACTCACAATATGTCTCCTACTATTTCATCTTTGAAACAAAGACAAAAATACTTTTAACAACTACAATAACCTATGAAACCCTTGTATACAAAAGATCCCAAACGCCATGCCCCAAACGCATACCCCTAGATTCAAATTTTGTAACTGGTCGGAAGTTTGGCCTCAATGAATATTTTCCGCAGCCTGCTTTGTTTTTGTAGCCGTCTGCAATCTCCATGATTCCCAACATTTCCTCAGCATAGGGCTTCCAATCAGTTGCTAAATGAAGTGTTCCACCTATTTCTAACTTATATCTAATCATTTCGATAAAGTTCGGCTGTATTAGACGGCGCTTATTATGTTTTTTTTTGTGCCATGGGTCAGGAAAATATATTTGTAGGCGATGGAGGCTTGCATCCACAATGCAGTCGTCAACCACATCTACAGCATCAGCCATATACACTTTTAGATTCCGCAGTGCATCTTCACCAGCGTTATTTATTAGTCGACCTACCCCGGGTAAGTGGACCTCAATTCCTATAAAATCTTTATCTGGCTCAAGCTTAATCATTTCAAGTAACGATCCACCCATACCAAATCCAATTTCTAGCACTTGTGGAGCGTTACGCCCAAACTGCAACTTAGAATCGAGCAAGCCATCATGTAAGCTTAATCCATACCTATCCCAATGTTGCTGAAAAGCCAACTTTTGTCGATTGGTCATTCGACCACAACGTACGACATAGCTTCTGATAGATTTTTTTTTATGCTCAGGTCTAAAATTATACAATTCTACCAACTCCGCACTATTTAAAGCTGTATTAGTAAAGGCGCTAAAATTACGATTTGTTTATAGTTTTGATCAAGGCGAAGAAAAAGGCTACCCAGCCAACTAGGAAAAAGCAGCCGCCTATTGGGGTTATAACGCCAAAAGCTTTGATTCCAGTAATTACTAACAAGTAGAGACTACCTGAGAAAATAATGCAGCCTGATACAAACAGCCAACCAACGATGCTCCAGAGATTTCCTACACTTCGAGCCCCTAAAAGAATAACTGACAATAATGCTAGCACATGAAACATCTGATATTGAACAGCAGTTTGCCAGACACTCAACATTTCTGGTGATACGCTACTTTTTAGTGTATGAGATCCAAAAGCCCCAAACGCAACAGCGAAAAAACCTAATGCAGTTGTCATACCTGCCAATATTTTCATTTTAGTACTCTTCTTTTAAGTTAACTCCCTAAGAGAGTATCAAAAATAAAAAAACCGCACAAAGTGCGGCTATATTTCGGAGTATAAAAAGTTAAGAGTCAGGCCTCCATAATCATGCGTACTTTTTTCATTGCATTTTTTTCTAACTGCCTTATACGCTCTGCAGAAATATTGTACCTGCCTGCTAAGTCATGCAAAGTATCCTTATCATCTCTTAACCAGCGACTTTGAATGATATCTCTACTACGCTCATCTAATTTGCTCAGCGCTATAGTCATACGTTTGTGACTATCATCGAGGGCCTCTGCAGACTCAACTAATAAAGCTGGGTCAGCTGCCTTGTCTTCTAGGTAAAGCACAGGAGCCTGGTAAGCTCCATCTTCATCGTCTGATGAAAAGTCAAAGCATTCATCATGACTCGAAAGGCGTTTTTCCATTTCCATAACCTGAGAAACTTCCACTCCGAGATCTTTGGCTATTGCTTTGGCCTCATCGTTAGTCAACCAAGCTAAATTCTTTTTTGCACCACGTAGGTTGAAAAATAATTTTCTTTGCGCTTTTGTTGTAGCAACTTTAACTATCCGCCAATTTCTTAAAACGTACTCATGTATTTCAGCTTTGATCCAATGAACGGCGAAAGAAACCAAACGAACATTTTTTTCAGGATTGAAACGCTTAACGGCTTTCATCAGACCTACATTTCCTTCTTGGATCAAGTCACCTAGAGGCAAGCCATAACCGTTATAAGAACGAGCAATGTATACAACAAAACGAAGGTGAGATAAGACCAATCGACGTGCAGCATCTAAATCTTCATGATAATAAAGATCCTCAGCAAGAGCATGTTCTTCTTCAGCGGAGAGAAGTGCAACTGCATTAGCCCCCTGTATATAAGAAGCAATGTTCGCTCCAGGTGCCATCCAATCTAAAGGTTGTAAATTCTTAATCATATTAATCTCAAAAATCAGGGCCAATTATTCTAACAGCTTTAATTCAGATTACTATATTGATACTAATATAACATAACTCGCTGTTTTAGATCAATAAAATTATTTTGGCTCGATAGTTGATAGCTGCCTTGTAACTGATAACCAAGCGCCCAGCAAACCAAGAGCTGAACCGACTGAAACAAGCGCTATTAAGCCAAAAAAACCCAAGCCCTCTAACTTAAAAAAACTGTGGTATAGCTCGGCAAGTCTCGCTACAGGAATCGATATCCAATAAAGAGCGATGGCGACAAAAACCCATGCTAAAAAGCCGCCTATAACCCCATACCAAAAACCTGTATAAAGGAACGGGCGACGAATATAAGCATTGGTGCCCCCTATGAGCTTCACAACAACCACTTCATTTCTTCGATTATCAAGAGCAAGGCTGATAACATTACCGATAATTAATAAAACTCCAAACGACAAAATAGCTCCAAGCATCAAGGATAAACTTTCTGCGATTGCCAATATTGCTTTCAGCCTATTGAGCCAAACTATATCTACCTCAACATTTTCAATAAGAGTCTCTGTTCTTAGTTTACTTGCTAACTGTTTTAAAAAATTAGAATCGTATTCAGCACCTGTTTTCGGCTGAACAAGGAGAACTGCTGGTAATGGATTTTCATCCAGTATATCCAGCACATCTCCAAATCCAGATTCGATTCTAAAATCATCGAGCCCCTGTTGACTTGATATGTAACTTACAGTTGCAATATTTTTATCTAATAGCAAATTCTCTTGTAGTGCATTAATTTCAGGTTGGGTGGCTGACATCTTCAAAAATACTGTAATTGTAGTCGAACTATCTTCTATATTGGCTATTTTTTGAAGATTCATTACTGCAACATATAATCCTGATGGCAAACTCAACGCTATGGCCACTACAAAAGATATAGTTAAAGCTCGAAAAGGTTGAGAAAATAATCGGTAAATGGCACTACTGAAAGCTAAGTGATGGCTATGCATGTACCCTCTAAGTTTTCCAATAAAACTTATCTGGCTTTTATCCTTAATTGTTAGAAAGCTCGGAGGACCTTTACTTTCAGTTCTTCGACGACGGTTATGCATCATAGAGTCCTTTTTCATCCTCTACTAAAATCCCTTTTTCTAGTTTCAGCAAGCGCTGCCCCATTGAAGACACCAGATCTAAGTCATGAGAAGCTATTAATACTGTGACGCCGACTTCACAAAAATTTTGAAATAGATTCATTATTTCTTCAGATAACTGTGGATCAAGATTTCCAGTGGGCTCATCAGCCAATAAAATTTTTGGCTTATGTACAACTGCTCGCGCTATTCCTAGACGTTGTTGTTCTCCCCCAGATAAAATAATTGGATTCATTTTTTCTTTGCCTGTTAATCCTACTTTATCAAGAGCAGCTCTAACTCTCCGTCCGATATCGCGAGGCTGTAATCCTGAAATTAAAAGAGGTAATGCAACGTTATCAAATACATTGCGATCAAATAATAACTGATGATTTTGAAAGACAACACCTATATTACGGCGGTAATATGGAATCTGATTACGATGTATACGACTGAGATTCTGCCCATCAACAAGCACTTGGCCACTAGTTGGTTTTTCCATCAGAATAAGCATCTTAAGTAGAGTGCTTTTACCAGCACCAGAGTGGCCAGTTAAAAACGCCATTTCGCCAAAGTCTAAATTAAAGCTCAAACTTTTTAGGGCCTCATAACCAGAAGGGTAACGTTTATTAACCCTATCAAACAGAATCATGATCAATGCTTCCGTTTACGGCTGTTAAGAAGTGCCTGGACATAACATTCAGCATCAAACGGTTGCAAATCGTTGACATTTTCACCTAATCCCACAAAACGTATAGGTACACCGAAACGCTGAACTAGCGAAAAAATAATTCCACCTTTTGCAGTCCCGTCAAGTTTAGTCAACACTAAGCCAGTCACGGAAACGGCGTTATTAAATTCCTGCATTTGATTTATGGCATTTTGTCCAGTCCCAGCATCAATGACGAGTAATACTTCATGAGGAGCAGAATTATCAAGCTTGCCTATGACTCGTTTAACTTTTTTTAATTCTTCCATTAAGTGATTTTTTGTATGGAGTCTCCCTGCTGTATCAGCTATTAAAAGATCTATATTATTAGATCTTGCAGATTCAATAGCATCAAAAATTACAGAAGCACTGTCTGATCCTTCTCCCTGAGACACTACTGGTATATTATTTATTTTTCCCCACGATTGAAGCTGTTCAACAGCTGCTGCTCTAAAGGTGTCGCCAGCGGCGAGCATGATGGAATTATTCTTGAGACTAAAGTGTTTAGCAATTTTTCCTATAGTCGTAGTTTTACCAACACCATTAACACCAACAACAAGTATTACGAAAGGGTTCTTGTCAGTATATATCTCTAGTGGTTTTTGAGAGCTAACAAGCTTTTTAATTAAAATATTTTCCAGAGTTGTAACCAACATCTCTCTATCAACTAGTTTTATATTTTTTAATTGATTTGATAGTTCATTTATTATTTCTTCAGTTGTTTCTATACCTACATCCGCAAGAAGCAATCTTTCCTCTAAACCTTCCAAAAGTTCGTCATTAATCTCTTGCTCAGCAAGAAAAAGATCATTAAAACTTCGTCCTGTTTTTGATAAAGCACGGGTAAATCTTTCTCGCATACTGCTTTTGGGCTTTGACGGCAATTTCTCACCATTGTTTATGATTTCGACTTTTGCTTGATTTTTGTTGCTCTGCAAATCTTTTTTTGAGCGAGATAAAAACTGGAAGAACGCCTTTTTTTTTGCGGGCTCTTCGTCAGTATTTTTTTCTTTTGAAGAAATATCTTTTTTATCTAATTCCGACATTGTTCTGCCTCCGCAAAAACTAACAATGATATGCTATCACTTTATAACGAGAAAAACGCTTTGAAAAACCTAAAAAATAAAACATTCCTAGTGGATAAGACAAGTAACCAAGTTCGAATTATTGGAGGAAATTTCCGCGGTCAAAAAATAACTTTTTCGAATAACCAAGGACTTAGACCTACGGGTAGCCGTATTAAGGAAACATTATTTAATTGGCTTGCTTTGAGCATACTAGACTCAAACTGCTTAGATCTCTTTGCTGGGTCTGGTTCGCTGGGAATCGAATCTATCTCCCGAGGAGCCAAAAGTGTAACAATGATCGAAAAGAATCGTTCTGCATTTGCTGCTATAAAAAATAGTTGCTCCCGACTAGGCATAAAAGATGTATCTCTGGTTGAGACTGATTCTATGGGGTGGTTGACTCATAAAAATAATCTAAAGTCTTTTGATGTAGTATTTTTAGACCCTCCATTTGACTCTGATCTAATTTCATCATGCTGCGAATTGCTGGAAAAAAATTTATTTCTCGCAAAATCTGCTTATATTTACATCGAAACTACCCGAAACCACCCGATATTAAGTGTTCCAGATAACTGGAAGCTCCTTAGAGAAAAAAATACAGGACAAGTTGCCTATAGACTATACATGCGAAATTGAGACCAGAAAGCAATTCATATACCATACAAAAAAATAACAGTAGGTAATAGACTTGAAAACAATTGTATATCCAGGAACGTTTGATCCAATTACTAACGGACATATTGATCTTGTTGAGCGAGCGAGTAGTCTTTTTGATCATATAATAGTTGCTGTTGCTAGTAGCAAAAAAAAGGAACCTTTATTCGATATGAACGAACGGATTAAGCTCGCTCGCAAAGCATTACTCAACTTCGATAATGTAGAGGTTATTGGTTTTGACTATCTTTTAGTTAATTTTGTTAAAGATCAAAATGCCGATGCAATTCTTAGAGGTCTTCGTGCAGTATCAGATTTTGAGTACGAGTTTCAACTAGCCAATATGAACCGGGCTCTTTCACCGAAAATTGAAAGTATTTTTTTAACTCCTTCAGAAAAATTATCTTATATCTCATCTTCATTAGTAAAGGAAATTGGGTCGCTCGGTGGGGATATTAACGCCTTTGTTCCACCATGTGTAAGAGATGCTTTAGGATTGAAATTTAATCGCCATTAAGAAAGTCTTGTCTCTGAAAATAATTTATTTTTGGCAGCTAGAACAATAAACGGAGGACCGCTGTCCCAGTCTTATCTCCTTCAATGTTTTTTTGCACTTAAGGCAAGGTTCTCCTCCCCTACCATATACAAAAAGTTCTTGTTTAAAATAGCCTTTTTTTCCTTCATTCCCAGCGAAATCTTGTAATGTTGTTCCACCCTGTTTAATTGCCTTAGAAAGTACTTCAACGACGTTGGCTACTAGAATTTTATAGACACGCAAAGGGATGCGACCTATTGATTTTTTTGGCCTTATTCCACTCAAAAATAAAGATTCATTGGCATAAATATTACCTACGCCTACCACAATCTTATTATCCATTAAGAATTGTTTTACTGTAGTAGTTTTTCCACGTGATGATGAATATAGGTATTTGCCATCGAATGCTGGTGAGAACGGTTCAGGACCCAGATGAACGAGTAACTTATGTGCTGAGGGGTCTCCATTAACCCATAAAATCGAACCGAATCTTCTAGGATCTGAATAACGAAGTATGACCTCATCACTAAAGATTATATCTACATGATCGTGCTTCTCAGGCGGGGCATGCTTTTGTAAAATCTTAAGATTACCGGACATACCTAAATGAATCATCATATGTCCATTAGTAAATTTAAATAGCATATATTTAGCACGCTGCCGGGCACTTTGGAGTAAATTATCACATAACAAGATAGGTAGATTTTTAGGAACAGGCCAACGAAGATTAGGATTCCTTACAATTACTCGCGATACTTTTTTTCCTAATATAAATGGCAGCACTCCTTGTAGAGTAACGACAACCTCTGGTAGTTCAGGCATGAATAATCCTCATAAAATTTTCTGGGAGTTAGTATCCAGAACAATATAAAAAAACCCCGATAAATCGAGGTTTTTTATATTGTAAATATTTAAAATTTTCATACGATTTAATCAACAAATCGTTTATTTGATTTTTGATTCCTTGTATGGGACATGCTTGCGAACTACTGGGTCGTATTTGCTGAACTCAAGCTTATCTGGCTGAGTACGTTTATTTTTATCGGTGGTATAGTAGTGACCTGTACCAGCACTAGAAACCAATTTAATTTTATCGCGACCTTTAGCCATTATATTTCTCCCTAAACCTTTTCACCGCGCTGACGAATATCTGCTAGCACCTGTTTAATTCCGAGTTTATCAACAATACGTATTCCTTTTGCAGAAAGACGTAATTTAACGAAGCGTTTCTCCTCTTCTATCCAGAAACGATGTGAGTGTAAATTAGGCTCAAATCGACGACGTGTTCTGTTTTTTGCATGTGAAACATTATTTCCTGACATCGGCCGCTTGCCGGTGACCTGACATACTTTAGACATTTTTGTTGCCTCTAATGATCTTGTCACTTAGTTGGGTGACTACTTATTAAGTTTATGAATAAGATTTAAATTAAAGTAAATTTTTCTTAAGTGAGAGTAACTTTAAATTCCTGCACTCCCATAGAAACAGGCGCGTTTTATACCAGAATCCAGATTATGAAGCAACAAAAATTCTACAAGTTTGTTTGAGCTTTAAAATTATTTGTTTGTTTTGTGATGATATAATAACAGCTTGCTTCGAAAATTACCCTCTCAATGGTATCTTGTGCTGGTAATTAAATAAAATTTCTGGAAATTACTGATGTTCTCTCTAGTAAATAAGCGTGTTTTACTTGGTGTCTCAGGCGGTATAGCAGCATATAAGAGTGCTGAGGTCATTAGACGCCTGCAAGATTTTGGCGCAATAGTGAGAGTTGTAATGACTGAAGCAGCTACAGACTTTATTACTCCACTAACCATGCAAGCCCTATCTGGGAACCCAGTTCATACTAAGTTATTAGATACTGATGCTGAGGCTGCTATGGGTCATATTGAATTAGCAAAATGGCCTGACGTAGTATTAATATCCCCTGCGTCAGCGAACTTCATGGCAAAAATTACTTCTGGTAAAGCTGATGATCTACTTTCTACAGTATGTCTAGCTAGCCGTTCTATAATAGCTATTGCGCCATCTATGAACCAAGCAATGTGGAGAAATAAGAGTACCCAAAACAATCTTGCCTGCTTACGAAGTCGCGGGATAAAAGTTTTTGGGCCAGATGATGGATCCCAAGCATGTGGAGATATTGGCCCAGGGAGAATGATTGAGCCGAAAAATATTGCAGAACTTACCTCTGCTCTGTTTGAGACAGGCTCCTTGGCAGGCTTAAAAGTTGTGATAACCGCTGGTCCAACCCGAGAAGATATAGATCCAGTTAGATATATTAGCAACAATAGTTCTGGGAAAATGGGATATGCATTAGTTGAAGCAGCGGTCGAAGCAGGAGCAGAAACAGTACTTATCAGTGGGCCCGTAAATATAAGTCCATCAAAGCGGGCGAAAACTATTTATGTAAAAAGTGCTAAAGAAATGCATGTTGCTGCAATGAAAGAAGCTACTGACTGTCAACTATTTATCGCCTGTGCTGCCGTAGCTGATTACCGACCAAAACAAAAATTAAAACAAAAATTAAAAAAAACTGATACTTCAATGAATATTGACCTCATTAAAAATTCAGATATTGTGACTGATGTCGCTGCACTTTCTAACAGTCCATTCACTGTAGGTTTTGCTGCAGAAACACCAGAAACGGCAGATTGCTTAGAAAAACTTGCACGTGAAAAATTGCAAAGAAAAAAATTAGACCTAATAATAGCTAATGATGTGTCGATCCCTGCGATTGGTTTCGATAGCGACTATAACGCTGTATTGGTAATTGATCACGACAGTTCGGAAATGATTGCAAAAACTAGCAAAACTATCTTATCACGACAACTAATAGTAAAAATTTCACAAATGCTAAAAATTAAAAATAAAGCGTTATAATAGTTTTTTAAAGTTACAACAATTTTAAATGTTTCATGATTAATTAGGATCAAACAAAAATGTCACTATCTATTGAGGCAGCAAAGAATATAACAAAGGTTCTATCAGAATCATTGCCTTATATTCAGCAATTTACCGGAAAAACTATTGTTATTAAGTTTGGTGGAAATGCAATGGTGGATGAAAAGCTAAAAGCTGGTTTTGCCAGAGATGTGGTCATGATGAAACTGGTTGGAATGAACCCAGTAGTAGTCCATGGAGGAGGGCCTCAAATAGGAAGCTTATTATCGGAACTTGGTATTGAATCACACTTTGTAAACGGCATGAGAGTAACTGATAGCAAAACTATGGATGTAGTTGAAATGGTATTAGGCGGGGCAGTTAATAAAGAAATTGTCCATCTTATCAATCAGGCTGGAGGAAAGGCTGTCGGTGTTACAGGAAAAGATGGGCAATTAATAAAGGCCCGTAAATTAAAGTTATCTCGAAATACTTCGAAGGAACAAACCCCTGAACTTCAAGCGCCAGAAATTATCGATATAGGTCAAGTTGGTGAAGTAGTATCAATTAACACTGATGTAATTGATATGCTAACTTCTAGCAACTTTATCCCGGTAATAGCCCCTATTGGTGTTGACGAAGAAGGAAGTTCATATAATATAAATGCCGATTTAGTTGCTGGAAAAATTGCTGAGGTTCTTAAAGCTGAAAAATTGATGCTTCTGACTAATGTAGCTGGTTTGCAGGATAAAACTGGGAATGTATTAACGGGTTTATCAACACAGCAAGTAGACGATTTAATTGCTGATGGCACAATTTTCGGGGGCATGCTCCCCAAAATCAACTGTGCTTTAAGTGCAGTCAAATGTGGAACAAAAAGTGCGCATATCATCGATGGTCGAGTAAACCATGCATCCTTATTAGAAATTTTTACTGACCAAGGTGTTGGTACAAAAATTACGGGATGATAAAGCAGAGATTGATTTACACATGACCGCTGAAAAAAATTCAAGGAAGCAGCAAATTTTACAATCTTTAGCGTTAATGCTTGAAAAAACACCTGGCGGAAAGATAACGACTGCAAAATTAGCGAAGGAAGTAGGTGTCTCAGAAGCTGCACTTTATAGGCACTTCGCTAGTAAAACTAAAATGTATGAGAGTTTAATTGATTTTATTGAAAATACTATATTCAGCCGAATACGTATTATCCTAGAGGAAGAGCCAAACATAGTTAATCGCTGTTATAAGATACTTACACTTTTGCTGACCTTTTCTGAACGCAATCCTGGAATTACTAGACTTCTGACTGGAGACGCCTTAACTGGAGAAACAGAACGACTTCATTCGCGCATAAAACAATTGTTTGATCGCTTAGAAACTCAGTTGAGACAAGTTTTACGAGAAGCTGAAATCACTGATGGTAAGCGTACAACTTTTACGACAGCGGTATCAGCAAATATGTTACTAGCGTTAGCTGAAGGTCGAATGGGCCAATTTGTCCGTAGTGGCTTTGAATATCTTCCTACTAAAAACTGGCAAGACCAATGGTCGCTTGTTATGGTTGGATTCTTTCGAGACTAGTTGCGCGAGTTCTTAACAAAAAGAAGGATTTGAAACGCTGATATACGATGCCAAGGTATTTGGTGAAATCTAGAATTTATAAAGTAGAATAAACTAAGGCTGTTCATTCTTCGATGGAAGTTAACTTTAAATTTCCGTATCTAGAACTTTTTATGGAGAAAAAATAGATACTAATGCCAGATAAAATTTCAAAAGATTCTGTTGGACTTGTCACCCCAGAGACAATAAAATTTGAAGAGCCCCTTGAACTGGCTTGTGGTCGCACGCTAGCTAATTACGAGCTAGTAATAGAGACTTACGGTGAGCTCAATGACGATAAAAGTAATGCCATCTTAGTATGCCATGCACTTAGCGGACACCATCATGCAGCCGGTTATCACTCTCCAGCTGATTGGAAACCAGGATGGTGGGACAATCATATTGGCCCAGGAAAGTCCATTGATACGAATCGATTTTTCGTAGTTTGTCCAAATAACCTAGGTGGATGTCATGGTAGTACAGGACCTAGTTCTATCAATCCAGAAACAGGTAGAGTCTGGGGGGTGGATTTTCCTCCTCTAAGGGCAAGAGATTGGGTCAAAAGTCAAGCCAAGCTTGCAGATAAGCTCAGTATTGATAAGTGGGCTGCTGTTATCGGTGGAAGCCTCGGAGGAATGCAGGCTATGCGCTGGGCGCTTGAGTTTCCAGACCGCATCAAGCACGCAATAGTAATTGCCTCAGCAATGAAGTTAAGCGCACAAAATATTGCTTTTAACGAGATGGCCAGAAACGCGATTAAATCTGATCCTGATTTCCAAAATGGTGATTTTATTGAAAAAAATAGCCAACCTCGCAATGGCCTAGCTCTAGCGAGAATGATTGGCCACGTGACCTATCTTTCTAACGAACAAATGGGTAGCAAATTTGGGCGCACACTTAGTGCTGGGTCCTTTCAGCAAGGCCAATATAATCCAGTTGAATTTGAGGTAGAGAGCTACTTGCGACATCAGGGTGATGCATTCTCTGGAAGCTTTGACGCTAATACATATTTACTAATGACTAGAGTTTTAGATTATTTTGACTTGGCTAGAGAATATAATAATGACGCGGTAAAAGCTTTTGGTGTTGCTCAATGTGATTTTTTGATAGTGTCTTTTTTATCTGACTGGAGATTTTCTTCAGAAAGATCCGAAGAAATTGTTAGAGCCCTAATAGATGCGAAAAAGAACGTTTCATATGCTGCTATCCAGTCTAACTTGGGGCATGATGCGTTTTTACTCAAAAATGAACACTATGAAAAAATCTTAACCTCATACATGAACCGTATATTTAACGATGATAAAAAAACGCAAAAAATTTCAAGTACACCAGAGAAAATTTCATGAGTATGCGTACTGACTTAGAAATTATTAAAAATTGGATTTCTCCTAATAGTAGAATCTTAGATTTAGCTTGTGGAGATGGTGAGTTACTCAAAGACTTAAAGCTACAAAAAAAAATTGAGGGTTATGGTTTAGAAATCGATCTAAACAAAATTACTGAAGCAATATCTAATAATATAAATGTAATATCAACTAATCTAGATTCAGGATTATCGCAATTCTCAGACAAGAGTTTTGATACCGTAATTATGACTGAAGCTCTGCAAGCTATGAAGAACCCTGATCTTGTTCTTGATGAAATGCTTAGAGTTGGAAAGAACTGTATTGTAACATTTCCAAATTTTGGTTACTGGCGAGCAAGACTCTCTCTGGCCTTTTATGGAAGAATGCCCGTTACCAAAAAATTAGACTATCAATGGTACAACACACCTAATATTCACTTCTGTACTGTTTCAGACTTTGAAATACTTTGTGCCGAAAAAAATATTCATATAAAAAGTAAGAAATTTGCTGCCGAAAACCTTCCTGATAGACTTTTAAAAAGCCTATTACCTAATTTATTTTCAGATACTGCGATTTATCTATTAAGCAAATAAATAGAGTATTTAGCCGTTCTGCCTTTGGAATCTAATCTGATGGTTAGTTTAAAAAATGTTTTGCTTTTTTTATTAATAGGATTATCAATATTGTATGCTTACGCAGACAATAATCACTATAAAGATGTTGAGAAATATAGGATATTTTATAGTGCTTTTAATAGTAGCTTCATTCTTCCAGAAATTGCCAAAATTTATGATATTTCCCGTGGAAAAGATAAGGGGTTAGTCACTATTGGTGTCACCCAAACTAATAAAATTGGAGGAGAAGCTGCTGCTGTCACTGGTGTTGTTTCCAATATGCTTGCGCAACAACAAAAGTTAAGATTTGTTCAAATAAAAGAGAGCGACGCAATTTACTATATAGCTCCATTTGAATACTACAATGAAGATTTTTTGACATTTAAGATTGATATAAAAACAGAAAAAGAAAGGAAGGATGTTGCAATATCATTCCAAAAAAAGTTTTACTATGAAAAATAATAACCTTATCGCAGCATCTTTGTAATTTAATTTTAGTAAAAAGAGAAGTTTTTTATGAAAGTTGTACTCGCCACTAGTAATCAAGGGAAACTTAGGGAGTTTGAGCGATTATTTTCAAACTCGGGCCTCGAGGTACAACCGCAATCGAAATTTAATATTCCTGACGCTATAGAAGATGGTTTGAGCTTTGTAGAGAACGCCTTAATCAAAGCACGACATGCTTCAAGACTTAGTGGCCTGCCTGCAATAGCAGACGATTCTGGTCTTGAAGTGGATCACTTAAAAGGGGCACCCGGTATCTACTCTTCACGCTTTGCAGGGGATAACTCAACAGATGAAGAAAATATTTCGAAATTATTATTGGCACTTGACGGTATCCACCCTTCTGATCGTTCGGCGCGCTTTCAATGCATTATAGTGCTAATAGAGCATGCAAACGATCCCACACCGGTTATTGCTCAAGGTTGTTGGGAGGGTTCTGTTGCAATTCAACCAAAAGGAAGTCATGGATTTGGTTATGACCCTATTTTTTATCTGCCAAAGTTCGAGTGTACATCTGCTGAATTAGAGCATGAGGTAAAAAATAGAATTAGCCATCGAAGCAAAGCAATGAAGGAATTGATAAACAAACTATGTCTTGCATCTAACTAAAGTTTGGAAGATTATCTGAATTATGTGGGCTGTATAACACTTAAGGAATAACTATGAAAAAAACAGCAACATTGCTCATTAGTTGTCCAGATAGAAAAGGTATTATCGAAGCAGTTACTAGTTTTTTATTAACTCACAACGCCAACATTTTACATGTAAATCAGCACCTAGATACAGAAAGTAACCTATTTTTAATGAGGCTAGAGTGGGATGTTGCAAACTTTCAGCTATGTGAAAATGAATTTTTTAGTGGGTTTGACTCAATTGCCAAAAAGTATGAAATGACTTGGAAATTAAGGTCTAATCAAATAAAAAACAAAATAGCCATTATGGTTTCTCAGTATGACCACTGTTTAGCAGACATTTTACATAGACAAAAAAGCGGTGAATTAGATTGTGAGATTTCTGTGGTTATTAGTAACCATAAAGATGCGGAAGAACTAGTAAATTTTTATGGAATACCATTTCACTACACTAGAGTGGATAAAACAAACAAAGAAGAGGCTGAGCAGCAACAAAATAAAATACTAGCTTCTTATAGCGTCGATTTAATAATTTTGGCAAGATACATGCAAATTTTATCGCTAGACTTTATAAACAAATATCCGGAAAAAATCATCAATATTCATCATTCGTTTTTGCCTGCATTTATAGGCGCAAAGCCATATCACAGGGCTCATGAGCGTGGCGTAAAACTGATTGGGGCTACAAGTCATTATGTGACCGAAGAATTAGACGGGGGCCCAATTATCGAACAAGATATAGCTCGTGTTTCGCATCACGACCAAGTCACGGACTTAACACAAAAAGGTAAGGATTTAGAGCGGGTTGTCCTCTCTAGAGCGATGAAATGGCATATTCAAAGTAGAATACTGCTTTATGCTAACAAAACTGTCATCTTTCATTAAGTTAGTTATTAGAATCAAAATCTTAGAGCTAACTCTATGTATTCTACCCAGCTATCTCTGCCTCCCCTGTCGCTTTATGTGCACATCCCTTGGTGTATAAAAAAATGTCCATATTGCGACTTCAACTCCCATACTTCGGCAACAGATATACCTGAAAAAGACTACTTAATATCTTTGATGGATGATCTAGATAAGACATTGAACTTTGTTCAAGGAAGAAAATTAAGCTCTATTTTTTTTGGTGGAGGTACCCCCAGTCTATTTTCAGCTAATGGAATTGAACAAATTATCAAAGGTGCTGAAAGTCGTATTGATTTCCATAAAGACATAGAGATTACCTTAGAGGCTAATCCAGGAACTTTTGAGCAAAAAAAGTTTTCAGATTATAGAGCTAAAGGTGTGAATCGACTCTCTATTGGAGTGCAAAGTTTTAACGACACTCAGCTCATATCTCTAGGAAGAGTTCATTCTTCTAAGGAAGCATTGAATGCCGTTAAAAATGCAAAACTTGCTGGATTTGATAATATCAATATTGACCTAATGCACGGCTTACCTAATCAAAGTGTTGATGAAGCAATTAATGACTTAACATGCGCAATTAAATTAGAGCCAAATCATATATCTTGGTATCAGCTTACTATTGAGCCTAATACTATCTTTTTCAATAAGCCACCCAAGCTACCAAAAGAAATCTTAGTTGAAGCAATTCAAGAAAAAGGGGGGGAAATATTATTGGATGCTGAATATAAACAATATGAGGTATCTGCCTATTGTAAAAAAAATAAACGGTCTGCTCACAATATGAACTACTGGGAATTTGGCGATTATCTTGGTATTGGGGCTGGTGCCCACGGCAAAATCTCTTTACCAAAAGAAAATAAAATTATACGCATCCAAAAAACCAGATCGCCGGAGGACTATTTGAACTATAAAAAAACATATACATGTAGTTCTAAAAGCATTGATTTAGACGAAATACCTTTAGAGTTTATGATGAATGCGCTTCGAATAAATCAGGGTGTTTCAACCACTATGTTTGAAGGTAGAACTGGTCTATCTGTTAGGCAGATAGACCCATGCCTTAGAATACTAAAAAAACAAAAATTGATAGAGGACTCAACTACTACAATTTGTCCTACAAAAAAAGGACGAATGCTTTTAAACTCAGTACTTGAAGTATTTTTAGAACCGTAATATGTTGAGCGCTAACTAAATAAGTCTAGCTATTAACAAAAATATTACTAACACATAAAATTTATTTCCAACTGATACAGCGATACAAATAACGAAATTTAAAAAAATATAATCATATATTTACAACAAATCAATTAAATTGACGATTGATGTTTGTTTGCTACCCAGAGCGAGTGTTATCATGATTATATTGTCTTACTTGAAAGTTTCATACTTAATAATGGAGATTACCTTATATGAGCGAACATATCGTTCACGTTACTGATGCTAGCTTTGAAGCCGATGTTATAAGTTCTAAGATTCCGGTGTTGCTTGATTTCTGGGCCGCTTGGTGTGGGCCATGCAAAATGATTGCACCCATGCTTGATGAGCTATCAAACGATTATGGTGGACGAATTAAAATATGCAAAATAGACGTAGATGATAATCCTACTACGCCGAACAAATTTAATGTAAGGGGTATTCCAACTTTAATAATATTCAAAGATGGTAATGTAGAGGCTACAAAAGTAGGGGCACTTTCTAAAGCTCAACTAATTGAATTTATAGAATCAAGCATATAATTAGGGATATTTTTTTATCCTGCGTTAACTTGTTGCGATTTAATGCTATCGCGCTTATAATCTTATTCACTGCAGTATAGTAATCCCAATATTGAGATAATCATAAAATTTCTACTAAATTCGCTTGTACTGAGCCACTATATTTTTTCTGGCTAATACTCTATTCAAATTTTAATAACCGTGCATATCCTTAATTTATGAATCTAACAGAACTGAAAACTAAACCCATTGATGAGCTTGTAAGAATTGCTTCAGAAAATGGTCTTGATAATCTAGCTCGCTCGAGAAAACAAGACGTCATCTTTAGTATCTTGAAACGTCATGCAAAAAGTGGTGAGGACATTTACGGAGAAGGTGTTTTAGAAATCCTGCCTGATGGGTTTGGTTTTTTAAGGTCATCAGATGCGTCATATCTTGCAGGGCCAGATGATATTTATGTATCGCCTAGTCAAATTCGTCGTTTTAATTTGAGGACGGGTGATTCAATTGCTGGAAAGATTAGACCACCAAAAGAAGGCGAACGATATTTTGCAATGCTCAAGCTGGATGAAATTAATTTTGATAAACCTGAAGATGCTCGTAATAAAATTTTATTTGAAAACCTAACACCTCTTTTTCCAGATGAACGATTAGTTTTAGAAGCAGGAAACGGATCTACAGAAGACCTTACAGGTCGTATCATTGACTTAGTTTCACCCATAGGAAAAGGGCAACGAGGCCTAATTGTAGCTCCTCCAAAAGTGGGGAAAACTATAATGATGCAACATACCGCACAAGCTATTATAAGAAACAACCCCGAATGTCACATTATTGTATTACTAATCGACGAAAGACCGGAAGAAGTTACTGAAATGCAACGAACCGTCAAAGGAGAAGTTGTTGCTTCAACTTTTGATGAGCCCCCTTCTCGCCATGTCCAAGTTGCCGAAATGGTTATTGAGAAAGCAAAAAGGCTTGTAGAGCACAAAAAAGACGTTGTTATACTGCTAGATTCTATTACTCGACTTGCTAGGGCATATAATACTGTTCAACCTTCATCTGGAAAAGTTTTGACAGGTGGTGTTGATGCACACGCTCTGGAAAGGCCAAAACGCTTTTTTGGAGCAGCAAGAAATATCGAACAAGGTGGAAGCTTATCGATAATAGCAACAGCATTAGTTGAAACTGGATCCAAAATGGACGAAGTGATCTACGAAGAATTTAAGGGTACTGGTAATCTTGAGCTGCATCTGGACCGGAAAGTATCTGAAAAAAGAGTTTATCCTGCTATAAATATTCGTAGGTCAGGAACGCGTCGTGAAGACTTGCTGATGTCTGAAGATGATTTACAAAAAGTTTGGATTCTTCGCAAACTACTTCATAGCATGGAAGATTCAGATGCTATTGAATTTATAATAGATAAGCTTAAAGGTTCCTCTACAAACGATGAATTCTTCCTTTCGATGAAACGAAAATAGAAATTATAAAATTACTTTTTCTAATAAAATTTTTAAGGGGACAGTCGAAAAATAGTCCATTCTTGATTTTCGAGTATGTACTGAAATCTGTCGTGCAGGCGATACTTACCTCCCTGCCAAAACTCAATTTCAATAGGAACCACTCTATAACCGCCCCAGAATTCAGGAAATGGCACATCTACTTCTGCATATTTTTTTTCTACACGAAAAAATTCTTTCTCAAGGGCCTCTCGAGATATCAATTTGCTGCTTTGTATCGAACTCCATGCTGCAAGCTGACTTGCTCTAGGGCGCTTTTTAAAATAACTAAGTGATTCTGTTTCAGAAATTTTTTCTACTCTTCCACCAATTATCACCTGACGATCAAGATTGAACCAAGGAAAAAGTAAGCTGACATTTGGATTATTTTTTATTTCGAGCGCTTTTCGACTTTCGAAATTCGTATAAAATACGAAGCCTTTTTTATCAAACTGCTTCAGTAGAACCGTGCGCTGCCAAGGTCTTCCATTAGTATTAATAGTCGCCAAAGACATCGCAGTAGGGTCAGGTAAGTCAGAACTTAATGCATTTTCCATCCAACAAGAAAATTGATCTATAGGACAATTTTTTAGGGATTCTTTGGTCAAAGAATCATATTTATATTCTCGGCGAGTATCTTCAAGGGACATTTATGAACTCCAAAGCATACCTGAATGTTTAATCAAAACGATCACTTTATATCATTCAAACAAGCCGCACACTCAAAATTCCTTCTACACTGGAAATTTTCTCTAGGAGTTCTTGAGTTGGCTCTGACTCAACGTCTATAATATTGTAAGCGATTTCATTTCTACTCTTATTGACCATATCGATCACATTGAGGCTACAATCAGCTAGTAAGGTAAGGACATTACCTAAAATTTTAGGTACATTTTTATTACAAAAAGTTATCCTATATCCACCATGTCTAGGCATTTTTGTCTTAGGAAAATTTACTGAATTACAAATATTTCCTTGTTCCAGGTAATCAATCAATTGATCTGCAGCCATGATGGCACAATTTTCTTCAGCCTCGCTTGTACTAGCTCCAATATGGGGCATAGATATTACATCTTTTCGGCCTAGCATCTCTGGTGTTGGAAAATCCGTAACATATTTTTTTAAATTTTGATTATCTAATGCATCTTTTACGGCGATTGAATCAACGACTTCTTCACGAGCAAAATTAAGTAAAACTGCAGAGCTTTTCATAAAAGCTAACGTTTCCTTGTTAATCAAATGCTTTGTGGCGTCTAGTGCCGGTACATGCATCGTTATAAAATCTGCTCTCGAAAGTAAACTCTGAAGGCTGTCCATTTTTTCCACCTTATGAGACAAACGCCAAGCAGCTTCAACGGACATTGCTGGATCAAAACCAACGACGTTCATACCTAACTCAAGGGCCATATTTGCCACCATAGACCCTATGGCTCCAAGCCCTACAACTCCTAATGTTTTTCCTGCAATTTCAGATCCTGCAAATTGACTTTTTTGCTTTTCAAGCAGCTTTGACATTTCAGTAGAATCTTTAATTTCAGTCAATCCTTGTACATAATTCATACCTCCAAAAATATCTCTTGAAGACATAAGTAATGCAGAAGCAACGAGCTCCTTTACTGCATTAGCGTTTGCACCAGGAGTATTAAATACAACAACTCCCATTTTTGTGAACTTTTCAATTGGAATATTGTTCACTCCTGCCCCAGCTCGAGCTACCGCTTTTATACTAGACGGTAATTTTTCATCATGGAGCTTTTGGCTTCTGAGTATAAATGCATCAGGGTCAGGGATATTATCAGACACAAGATAGTTTTTAGGACTAAAGCGATCTAACCCTTTAGATGAAATTTTATTATACGTCCGAACTTTATGCATGTTTTCTTACTCTACGTCTGTGATGATTGAAAGTATTATCATAAAACTTCATGATACGCCCATTTAATCCAAGGCATCAGTGCCTCGAGATCGGAAGATTCTACAGTTGCTCCACCCCAAATCCGCAATCCTGCGGGAGCATCACGGTAAGCCCCTATATCGTATGCTACTAATTCTTGTTCTAAGAGCTTCACCACCCGTTTCACCTTGTCGGCTTCTAGGTCTAAAATCAAGCATATGCTGGTGCTTGACAAGGTATCCGGCTTCACAGCTAAAAAACTAATCCAATCATTACTTTCCACAAATTTTTTGATTACTTTAAGATTATTTTCTGATCTGTTAATAGCTGCTTTAACGCCGCCTATAGACTTAACCCAGTCAATTGCATCGAGATAATCTGCGACACAAAGCATAGAAGGAGTGTTTATAGTTTCTCCTCTAAATATACCATCGATTAACTTTCCTCCCTTAGTCAGCCTAAAAATTTTAGGCATAGGCCAAGAGGGAGAATAACTTTCAAGTCTTTCAACAGCACGAGGACTTAGTATAAGAACCCCGTGAGCCCCTTCACCCCCTAAAACTTTTTGCCAACTGTAGGTAACAACATCTAGTTTTTCCCATGGAAGACTCATCGCAAAAACAGCAGATGTTGCATCACAAATAGTCAGACCTGTTCTATCAGAATCGATCCAATCAGCGTTAGGTACCTTAACCCCAGAAGTAGTGCCATTCCATGTAAAAACTATGTCATTGTCAGGGTTAGCCTGCTTGAGGTCAGGAAGCTGGCCATAGTCAGCACTGAACGATTGCACGTTCTCAAGCTTTAATTGCTTAATTATATCTGTGACCCAGCCTTTGCCAAATGACTCCCATGAAAAAACGTCAACACTCCTTTGTCCAAGTAGTGACCACATAGCCATCTCGAAAGCTCCAGTGTCTGAAGCTGGAACAATACCGACTAGATATCCTTTTGGCAGTCCAAGTATCTCAGCTGTATCAAGACAGGCCCGACCTAAAGCAGACTTTCCTACCTTTGCACGGTGAGAGCGACCTAATGTCTCGAGATCTAATTTTTTCACATCATAACCAGGTCGCTTGCTGCAAGGGCCAGAGGAAAAATTAGGATTAAGAGGTTTTATAGATGGTTTCATAATTCATTGCCTGAAAAAATATAAAATTAAGAAGCTCAAAAAAAGTCTTCATCACAATAGTTAACAAGAAGTCATACAAAATTGTTTGAACGGAAAACACTCATGTGGATCTCGGCGGTCTCGACAGTGTTAATACAAGTATCACTTCAGCTGAGTCCGCTCTTTGTCTATCAAAAAGGAGGCCACCTGCAACATTTCGGTCTGACTGCCTGCGCTTCTACCTGAAATCCTATACTTTCCATTGACTACAATTTCTGGAGTCCCTCTTAAGCGATATTTTTCTTGTTTTTTTTCTGCAAAATCTGCAGCCATCGCAATAGTGCCTGAGTTAAATATTTTAGAAAAATTTTCTTGTTGCACTCCATTAGCAACGAAAAGCGCAGCAATTTCAGCTTCACTTTTTAATTTTTCTTTTTTAAGATTCATAGCATCAAAGATAGCACTATGCATCAAGTCAAACACTTTTAAAGCCTGAGCTGTGTAGTATGCTTTTGCATGAAGACGC
This sequence comes from uncultured Porticoccus sp., assembly GCA_964608185.1. Lineage (GTDB taxonomy): Bacteria > Pseudomonadota > Gammaproteobacteria > Pseudomonadales > Porticoccaceae > Porticoccus. The sequence goes on from CAZSMR010000001.1 coordinate 67,010, forward strand.
ATTTCCACCTGCCAAACTGCAGGTACACCGATAAAATAGACATCTTCTAATTGACTTTTTTGCCATGACTCAAGTTTGGTTTTAAAAGTATAGCAGTGGCTGCATCCATACCAAAACAAATCTACTACTTCTATCTTTGAAGGGTCACTTGTAAGTACTGGATCTGATAGAACCTCATAATGAACCCCGGCTTGATAAGCATCTGCTGATACTTGGGGGATCAACGCAAAAAATAGGGTAACGCAAAATAACAAATTGACTACCAAGCGATTTAACAACTGCTCTTTTTGACTTTTTAGTATCACTTTAATAGCGCCTTACTCCAATTAAATTTTTTGAAAGAAAGTTTCAAAGTATCATGACAAGCAACAAAAGTTAACATTTTTTCATGTGAACTGATTACTTTAACCCGGCAATAAAGTTTGCCACTGCATCAATTTCTACATCGCTCATGTATTCAGCTACACCTCGCATTATTTTTGAGTCCCCATCGTTATTTCTAGCTCCTTCATTACTAGGATCATGTGCTCCCGTTCGCCATGCACGTAGTTGCTTAGCTGTATATTGAGCATACTGACCTCCTAGCAATGGATAACCAGCAGGACCATTGCCTTGGGCTGAAGGTGAATGGCAACCAGTACACGCTGGGACGCCAGTCTCAATATTTCCTCCTCGATATATAGCTTCACCTAGCTCAAGATTTTCTTCTTGCGCCCCTGATATTTGAATATTTTTTGAAGCGTAATAAGCAGCTATGTCAGACAAATCTTGGTCTGAAAAAGAATCGAGTATCCCAGTCATAGATGCTATTTTGCGTCGTCCGTGTTTAACATCTTTTAGTTGCTTTGTAAGATATTTTTCACCTTGTCCAGCCAGTTTTGGAAAAGAAGGAACTGCACTATTACCATCAGCGCCATGACAACCAGCACACATAGCTGTTTTTGATTTTCCGACCGTTGCATCTCCGGCCGCAAAAATTAGTGTAGAAGCCATGATACAACTAGTAACTATGGCAAATTTTAAAATAATTTTTTTCATTAGTTTAGTCCACTCTCTGCATTGCGCTACAATATAAATTAGTATTGTCCGTTTCAAAACTAAGGCATTATATACCAAGTCTTTCATGATCCGAATAGCGAAATCAAGATACCTTGTGGGTAAAACATGTCGAATACTATTTCATTTAATAAAACTGAATTTTTAATCAGTGCTCCTTCTATTACCAAATCTCCAGCTGATACAGGAAGGGAGGTTGCTTTTGCCGGTCGGTCTAATTCAGGAAAATCAAGTGTTATCAATGCTTTAACAAATAATAAAAAGCTTGCTCGGACTAGTAAAACACCAGGTCGCACTCAATTACTCAATTTTTTTTCCCTAAGCGAAGATCGTCGTTTAGTAGACTTACCAGGCTATGGATTTGCTAAAGTGCCGAAAGCAATTAAAAAAAAATGGGATCTTAGTCTCGCTGGTTATCTACAAGAAAGACGCTCTCTTAAAGGGTTGCTTATATTAATGGATATTCGCCACCCACTTCAAAAATACGACTGGCAAATCATTCACTGGGCATCAGAATCTGCAATGCCTATACATTTACTGCTAACAAAATCAGATAAATTAAAGAAAGGGGCCATAAACAACACCATACTAAAAGTAAAGCGTGAACTTAAGCAAGCATCTCTGAAAGCTAATATTTCTTTACAAGCTTTTTCATCTCTAAAAAAAACTGGCTTATATGAACTTAAGGAGCAACTAGAGGAATGGTTAGAATGACTTTAAAAAAGAAAAAAAACCTAATCATCGGCGGTGATTAGGTTTTTATGTAACGCTAGGAGAAAAAATTTGTCTTTGGAGAGAAAAATTTTAAATGCGTACTAAGTTAGATGCCTTAAAACGTAAAAGTTCCATAAAAAATAAAAATAAAACTGTTAATTCTTAGCTAATGAGCCTCATCCCAATTTTTTCCACTTCCTAAGTCAACTAATAATGGGATTTTTAAATCTGTAACACGTGTCATCCGGCTTATTAAACCCTCACTGATAATTTCTTCTTCAATCTTTGGGACCTCTAAAACTAGTTCGTCATGCACTTGCATAATCATTTTAGACTTTAGTCCCTCATCAGACAGCCAGCGATGTACGTCTATCATTGCTAATTTAATAATATCTGCGGCAGTTCCTTGCATTGGTGCATTTATCGCTGTTCTTTCTGCTGCCTGTCTTCGCATGCCATTACTTGAGTTGATTTCGGGTAAGTAGAGACGTCGACCAAATAATGTCTCCACAAAACCCTTTTCGGAAGCAACGTTTCGGGTATTGTCCATATAAGCTTTGACTCCAGGATAACGAGCAAAATATTTATTTATATACTCTTGAGCTTTATGTCTACCAATATGCAACTGCCGACCTAAGCCGAAGGCTGACATGCCATATATTAAACCGAAGTTTATAGCTTTTGCGCTTCTTCTTTGCTCTTTTGTAACTTCAATCAATTGCACACCAAAGACCTCTGCTGCAGTTGCTTGATGAACATCTAAACCTTGCAAAAATGCATCAGTCAAACCTTTATCGCCAGACAGGTGGGCCATTATTCTGAGCTCTATTTGCGAATAATCTGCAGCAAGTATTTTAGAATTATTTGGTGCTATAAATGCTTGACGAATTCTTCTGCCTTCAGATGTGCGAATTGGGATATTTTGTAAATTTGGGTCTGACGATGAAAGCCTGCCAGTCGCTGTAATAGCCTGATGATAAGAAGTATGTATTCTTCCTGTGATAGGGCTGACCATTTTTGGTAATTTATCCGTATAAGTAGACCTGAGCTTTGATAGAGTACGGTGCTCTAATAATATTTTTGGTAGCGGATAATCTATCGCTAACTCAGTAAGCACTTCCTCCTTAGTAGACGGCGCTCCCTTTGCTGTTTTTTTTAGAACTGGAATTTTTAACTTCTCAAATAAAATTACACCTAGTTGCTTGGGCGAAGCTAAATTAAATTGTTCTCCAGCTAGTATGTATGCCTCCTCTTCTATCTCTGTGAGCCTAACACCTAACTCTTGGCTTTGCTTACAAAGTAATTGGGCATCTACAAGCGTACCATTTCTTTCCATACACGAAAGGACCGGTATAAGAGGAATTTCTATTTTTTTATAGACATACAATAAACTTGGCTGCTTTTTTAATAGAGGTAAAATAGCTTCATGAAGCCGAAGAGTAACATCAGCATCTTCTGCAGCGTAAGGGGTGGCGACGTCGATAGATACCTGATTGAATGTAAGTTGGCTAGAACCCTTACCCGCAACGTCTTCAAAACTAGTAGTTTTTAAGTCTAAGTATTTTGAAGCCAAACTGTCCATATCATGGCGACTACCTACAGAATCAACCACATAAGATTCAAGCATCGTGTCATATTCTACACCCGATAAATTAATCCCATAATTTTTAAGAACATTCATGTCATATTTAAGATTTTGTCCCAACTTAAGGATTGACGAGTTTTCAAGAATTGGCTTTATTTTCTCTAAAGTTTTTTCACAATTCATTTGATCTGGCGCACCAAGATAGTCGTGCCCTAAAGGTACATAGACTGCTTTATGGGGTTCAATAGCGAAAGATATTCCGACGATTTTAGCTTCTATATAATTTAAACTAGTCGTTTCCGTATCAAAAGAGAAATATTTTGCTGCCTTTAATTTTTCTAGCCAATCATTGAATTCATTTTCGGTGTAAATAGTATGATAATCGTTTTTTTTAGCCTCAATCCCCACTGATAAATCGTTCTGACTTCTATCTATTAGTATCTCATTGGCCCATTTTTTTAGCTCCAACTTCTTAAACCAAAAAAGGAGTTGATCGTCGTCTTGCTCGCTGTTTACTAAGCTCTCTATGGTCTGGTCAAGCTGAACATTTGTTTTAATTGTTGCTAATTTATAAGATAGGTCTGCTAAACTCTTATTTTCTAAGATTCTATCCGGTAATTTTTTTGCCCCACGCAATTCCAGTTCAGCGACTTTGGTTACGTCTTTATATATTTCAAGAAGCCCGCCAATGCCCTGAAGAATACCTAATGCCGTTTTTTCTCCAATCCCTGGCACGCCTGGAATATTGTCGGATTTATCACCCACAAGAGCTAAGTAATCAATAATTAATTCTGGGGGAATTCCAAATTTATCGATAACGCCTTGTCTATCCATATGTGTATCTGTCATTGTATTTATCAGGCTCACATAGGGATTCACTAGTTGGGCCATATCCTTGTCGCCCGTAGAAATTATTACTTGTCGTTTTTGTGCTGCCAAACTCACCGCTAATGTGCCTATAACATCATCTGCTTCAACACCTTTTTTAATTAAAATAGGTAAGCCCATTGCACCTATTATTTTATGGATAGGTTCTATCTGTTCCCTCAAGTCGTCTGGCATTGTTGGCCTTTGTGACTTATATTCTGAGTACAATTCATCTCTAAAAGTTTTACCTTTAGCATCAAAAATAACAATTATTGGACTATCTGGATAATCTCTAATCATTCGTCGCATCATGGAAATGACACCTTTTACAGCCCCAGTTGGCTGTCCAGACGAGGTCATTAGGGGAGGAAGAGCATGAAACGCTCTGTATAAGTAAGATGATCCATCCACTAAAATTAGTGGCACGTCATTGTTCATAAATAATTTGCCATATTTATAATTTTAGTTTCACTCCAAACATTCAATAACAGTTTCCGAAAATTTGCCGAAAAATTCTATGAAGCTATTCTGTGTTAGAGCAATTTTATTACCCATTAAATCTAATTCTTTAGATTTAATGTCAGACTCATCGACTAGCTGTGTGACGGATTTGGTACTGTGCTGCGGATCCGTAAAAATGCAAGTGCTCTTAGCACTTATTCGAGCTAATTTTCCCTTATGTTTAGCGCTAGCAGTAATGTCTGAGGATAAATTAATTACTCCTAATTGCTTGAGATTATAGTGTTCCATAAAATGACGATATCCATCATGCACCACTATAAAACCTTTTTCTTTTACTTGTATGAATTTGTTTTCTAAATCTTTATTTAGAATCTTCATTTTTAGCAAAAAATAGTCTTTATTTTTTTGAAAATTTTCTTCGTGATCAGGGTATTTTTTTCCTAACAAAGTGTTAATTTTATTAACTATAGCAACAATATTATTTGGGTTTAACCATATATGAGGATCTCTTTCATATAATACGTCGGTTAAACCTTCCGTAGGTTCTTCGTGAGAGCCATGATGATGGTGTTCATGACCATTTTTTTTGTTGGTGTTAATCGTATGATTTGGCCAATAAAGGTTATTCATCTGCATTAATTCTACTGAGTTCATTGTAGAATGGCTTGCAATTGCCTTTGATAAACCACTTTCAAGGGTAGGGCCTATCCAAAAGAATAAATCAGATTGTTTTATTAACTTAATATCTGAAAATCTAAGTTGATAGTCATGAGGTGAAACATTTCTAGCCAATATTACATTGACGGGAATCTCATCACCCACTACAGCTTTGACTAACATAGCTACAGGTTTTATTGAGGCTGTTAGTTTAGGAGTAGATAAAGCCCATACTGGAGAAACTATAAGAGCAAATGATATCAAGCTGAATAATTTAAACATATAAAATCCTAAACATTTTTTTTGTTACAATATAACATAATATAATAGAAATAAATTTTTTGTTACTATCTGCCTAAAAACTTCTAATATATGAAAAATAAGGAAAAAATTGTTTTTTTCATATTAATTGATAGTATTTGAATAATAGTATACTGTAACATAAAATTAAATAGAGATAGCTAGATGCTGGCATATTCACGTCTTGCTTACAAAGACCATGATCATCAAAGATGCATCATTTCCGCGCTGGAAAGGGCTAAAGTGTTATGTGAAAAAAATAACGCTCGGCTAACGCCAATTCGTGAAATTGTGTTTAAGTCTATATGGTCAAGCCACCGACCAGTCGGTGCTTATGATATAGTAGATAATCTAGGATTAAATATTAGTACAGGAAAACGAATAAAAGCTCCTTCTGTATACCGTGCCATCGAATTTCTCATAAAGCTTAGGCTGATTCATCGCATAGCCTCACTTAATGCTTATATTGGTCGGTCTTTTCCTGAAAAGGTACATAATGATTTTTTTCTTATCTGTCGTATTTGTCGTGCTACCGCAGAGTGCAGTACTGATCAGATAAATAATATCGTCTTACATGCAGCTGCGCGCAATGGCTTCATAGTAGAACAGGAAATTGTTGAGATAATTGGTCTATGCCCTGAATGTAAGCGGAAAAATACGTCATGAGTCACCCTCTCATCAAACTTGACTGTATCAGCAAAGATTTTAATGGGAAAAAAGTCCTATCCGCAGTCGATCTAACTATAAATAACGGACAAATCATTACTCTTATTGGGCCCAACGGTGCCGGTAAAACTACGCTTGTGAAAATTGTTCTAGGGCTTATGAGTGCTACTGGAGGGGAAATTTTTCGATCTTCTAATTTACGTCTAGGTTACATGCCGCAGAAGCTCCATATAGATCCTACACTACCAATTACATTAGAGAGATTTTTAAAGCTTGCCGAAAAAGACACCAAATTATGCTGCGATGTTCTAAATGAAGTAGGCATTATAAACCTAATGAAATGCCCTCTATCTTCTTTATCAGGTGGAGAAATGCAAAGGGCCCTTTTGGCTAGGGCGATACTTCGAAAACCAAATTTATTAGTTTTAGATGAGCCTATTCAAGGAGTTGACGTAGCTGGCCAGGAAGGGCTTTATAAATTGATAGACCAACTTCATAGCAAACTGAATTGTGCTGTACTAACAGTTTCTCACGATCTGCACGTTGTTATGTCCTCTACGAGTGAGGTGTTGTGCTTGAATAATCACGTATGTTGCCATGGTCGACCAGATCAGGTCAGTAAAAATCCTGCATTTATTGAAATTTTTGGTAAAAAGACGAGCACTTATACTACATATACACATCATCATGATCATCAGCATGGACTACACGGAGAAGTAAGATCTTCAGAATCGTCGATCTCCGAAGTGGATGACTGCAATCATGATTGATGTCCTTTTATATGCTCTTTTAGCTGGAATTGGCGTAGCTATAATAACTGGTCCATTAGGTGCTTTTATAGTTTGGCGTCGCATGGCTTACTTTGGAGACACATTAGCACACTCTTCCTTGCTAGGAGTAGCTCTTGGGTTTCTCGTTTCAATAGATTCAACTATATCTGTTATTGTCACATGCCTTATATTCTCTCTAATATTGGTCGGGTTAGAGCAAAAAAAGAATCTTGCTTCTGACACATTACTTGGAATTCTCTCCCATACCTCTTTGGCGTTTGGATTAGTCGTCATAGCACTAATGCCGAACATCAAGGTGGATCTCATGAGTTTACTGTTTGGTGATCTCTTAACAGTTAATCTGAACGATATAATTACTATATATATAATCAGCGCTGCGGCAATAATACTGCTGCTTAGGATATGGAGCCCGCTACTTGCTATAACTATTGATGAAGATTTAGCTCGGACGGACGGTATAAAATTCAAATTAGTGCGAATAGCTTTCATGCTCATTATTGCGTTAGTAATTGCCGTCTCAATGAGGGTGGTGGGTGTGCTATTGATCACTTCTTTGCTAATAATTCCTGCAGCAACAGCAAGAAACTACTCTCAGACACCAGAACAAATGGCTGTTTTTGCTAGCCTGATAGGTTGTTTTGCTGTTATTTTAGGATTACTAGCGTCGTGGTTTATAGACACTCCTGCTGGGCCCTCTATAGTTCTGAGTGCAGGAATTTTATTTATACTCTCACTTTCAAGAAAAAATAGATGAAGCTACTTCTGTTTTTCAAACGCTGACATGATAGATTCTAAAGAAATTTTCATTCTTTCTGGATCGAGTGGTGGCCTGAAAAATCCATGATAATGACCGTATGGATTGATTATTACCACATTACCACTATGATCTATAGTGTAATCGCTTTCACCTAAAGAAACTTTTGAGTAAGGAATATTAAGTTGTACCCCTAAACTCATTAGTACATATTCGTTACCTGTAACTCCTATAAAATCTTTATTAAAATATGGTACATACTGAGCAAGTTTTTCTGTTGTGTCTCTTTCTGGATCTAATGAAATCATGGTGAACTGTAAAAGTTTTTGGTCTTCGGAAGATAGTGATTCATAAAGATTGGCTGCAGTAGACATAGTGGTCGGGCAAATGTCTGGACAGCTAGTAAAACCAAAAAAAAATAACGTCCATTTTCCTTGTAAATTTGTCGAAGTAAATGGTCGACCCTGATGATCGGTTAATTCTAATCCGCTGAATTTTCGGGGGGTTTCGAGCAGTACTGCTCCGTTATCCATTAGTTCTTGAGGGCTTAAGATGTGCTGAGTGTTGATTTTGTTAACAAAGGCCAACATTACCAAAAAAATAAATGCAAATATTCCTAACAAGGTTTGGCGAATTCCCCGATTACTATTCTGTTCACTCATAGTATTGTCATCCTTGTCTTTTTTCTCAAAATTAACTCTGAAAATATTAGGTTTTATTCTCGATTTGATAAGGAAAATAAGATTTAAATAAAATAGTGGTCTATTAGCATAATGACAAATAGAGCCATCAAATAGATTATAGAGTACTTGAATGTACCCATGCCTGCATCTGGATTATGACCAATTATCATCATTATGGCCGAGTACAAGAAGCCTGCGCCTAAGATCAATGCGCCGAAAAAATATAGCCAGCCACTCATATTTGCTGCAAAAGGCAGTAATGTGACCAATATCATTAGAATGGTATATAACAGAATACTAATCTTGGTATATTTTTCTCCATGTGTGACTGGCAACATAGGGATCTCTGCTTTAGCGTATTCATCTTTGCGATGAACAGCAAGAGCCCAAAAGTGTGGTGGAGTCCAGGCAAAAATTATCAATACTAAAAGGAGCGCATGACCATGAATTTCTCCTGTTACAGCAGTCCACCCTAGAAGCGGTGGAACGGCTCCGGCTAAACCCCCTATCACGATATTCTGAGGGGTCGCTCTCTTTAAATAAGAGGTATAAATTACTGCATATCCAAATAATGAGGCGAGTGTCAACCATGCGGTCAAGGCATTAATGAAGACTAGCAAAATAGCCATGCCAAGCAAGCCTAAGATTACTGAAAAAAACATCGCTTGATAGGGTTGTACTCTGCCTCTAGCAACTGGACGATTTAGCGTTCTTGACATTTTAAGATCAATTTTTCGATCTACGACATGGTTAATAACTGCTGCTGATCCTGCGCAAAAAGCTATGCCTACATTACCTAAAACAAGTATATGAAAAGGAACCATACCGGGTACAGACAGAAACATGCCTATAATTGACGTTAGTATCATTAAAGCAACTACTTTTGGTTTAGTAAGCTCAAAGTAATCGTCGAAACTAGCTTCTTCTAGCTCAGATACTACTATTTTCGTCACTTCGATACCTCAATTAATATTTTTTCTATTTAGCGTAGGCCATTCTGCTTGCAAGACCCACCAATATCAATAATAACATTAGACTTCCTAGACTATGAACCATTGTCAAAATAACTGGATCTCTTATATACCCAGCGTAAGTCAAAAGAACCATTTGAACGATTAAGACTGCAATTAAATTTATGCCTATTCTCTGGACCCTATGATCGAACACTGTTAATAAAAAAATTGCTAAGCCTAATAAATAACACATCGAAACTAAAGCTCCCAACCTATGGACGACGTTAATCGCCACACGAGCCTCACTTTCTAAAACCTCTAAACTAGATGGCTTAACAAAATTAAAACCTTCTTTTAAATCCATATTTGGCCACCATGAACTTTGACAGAATGGGAAATCTGGACATGCAAATGAGGCGAATTTTACACTTGTCCAACCCCCTAATGTAATTTCTATTAAGGTTATTATAATAGCTAAAGTGACCCATGGTTTAATTTTATCAAAACTATCAATAATTTTTTTTGAAGCTAGCCATTGTTTGTCTTCAATTCTGATTGCCAATATCCAAAGCAGAGAGCATGTAGTTATGCCCATTAAAAAATCGAGTAGGGCTATTTGAGGCCAAAATACAATATAGTCGGACCATCCACTTAAAATTGATTGCCAAAAAACTAAGAACAGGACGAAGATTGGTAACCTGAAAGGGTATTTCTGATTTTTTAAAAAAAGCCAAGAACATACTGCCAAGAAAACAACCAAAAGGACTAATATAATATAAGAAATTTCATGTGTTAGGTCTATCCAGCCGACCACACTGACATAATACTTAAGGGCACCAATTAGACCTTCATCACTCACGTAAAAACTACCGCCGCAATTAAACCACTCTAAGCAATCAAAACTAGTGTCTTTGAAGCGTCGGTAAACTCCCAGATTTACGTGCATCACAGAGAAAACCACAGCAAGAGAAGCGGTTAAAAACAAACATCTACGAGATATATTTTCATTTAAATTTAACACAAATATTATAATCTTGGTCTATCAGATAATTGTAATTTTAAGCACCAAGTACAGATTACTGAGCCGAGTATTTCATCAGGTGCTCAATATCTTCTATGATCTCAGTTCCCTCATGAGCTAGACTGTATGACATCATTAAAAACCCCTGCTGGTCCACCAGGTACGCTCTGTTAGTTTTTATATTTTGCAAATGAAAGGGGGTATTAGTATTTTCAAGCATAGCTTTAAATTCTTTCTCTCTGCCATATGTGACTTTTAGGAATGGATGGTTTAATTTCAAGAATTCATCAATCCCCGCTCCAAGTTTTTGGTCTAAAGAGACGTATAGGCGCTCGAATCTTCTACTATATTTGCCTAAACTAATATGAACCTGCCGAGTTAAATAAAGTAGTTTTCTACATTGATCTATACATTCCCCATCACCAGTAATGATCAATCTCCATTTGGCCTTTTGATCTACAAAAACCCAGTTATCCCCATCTGATGTTGTTAAGTTTAAATCTGCAATTGATACCGGAGGGACAACAAAATTACCATGGTTTGTTGTACCCAGCTTTGCTAATAACTTATTTCGTTGGTCTTCAGTATTAGGATATATGAGAAACCCTGTGATAATAACGCCGCCAAGCATTAGTATCATGAACCATACCTGCCATTGAATTTTTGAATTATTTTCTGCTGTCATTTTTACTCTACCTAAAAAAATTACTAACTGCGTCTAGAGTTCAAAACATCCCCAAGATTAGAATTAGCAAAAATTGCTAAAATCATTAAGGCTACTGCTAAAGCTGACCACTGAAAAGCATAACCTGTATGTTTCCCTGGCTGAACATTCACAATGAACCAACCTGTAGTGAGCGCTCCTGGTTCTTTTTCATCCAATCTAAGACTGAAGTCATAAAAAGGTATTTCAAGCTTCTTTGATATTAATTCGGTATCCATACTTTGGATGACTATTCTACTTTCTCCTTTAACCCATGGATCGTCACCAAGCATAATTTGCTTTCCCGGCGAACGGTACAAATAACCAACCAAAGTTGTTTCAGCAGGGATCTGCGATATTTCTGGTAAAATTCTACGATCTAAATCTGCAGCAATCCAGCCACGATTTACTAAAATCCATTGCCCTCCAGTAGTTTTAAATGGGCTGATAACATCGTAACCTGGACGACTGTTGCGAACACGATTATCTAATAACAAGGTAGATTTGTTATCGTACTGTCCTTGAACTTTTACCCTCACGTAATCTGGTCGCTTTGACTCATTGCTTGTATCAGGATATGTTTTCTTTATAATTTTTAGTGTAACCGGGTCAGCTGTTTGTCGATCTTTATATGTCTCTAGTAAATTATGTTTTTCGTCGGCTCTATCGAGCTGCCAAAACGCTAAGCTAATAGTCACAGGAAGAAAAAATAATACAAACAAAAGTATCTTCCAGTTAAATTGCCATTGAAATTGAGTTTTACTCTTTTCAGACCCTAAAATCACAAATTAGCCTTTTTTAGTTAACAAAAAAATACTTTATAGTCGTTATTTACAGGTTGATTCACTTATTTTAATATTTTACGCTACAATACTATTGTATTAGATTTTCAGTCTTGGAGAAGAACTATTTATGCTTCTAAAAGCTATTATTGTTATTTTGTTTATAGGTATCGTCATAAGTCTTAGTAGCGCCTTAGTCTTCTTAATGAAGGATGTTGGAAACGCTAAAAGAAGAACTCTTTACGCTTTAGGAATTCGTATTTCTTTAGCTGTTTTATTACTTCTGACAATTTCTTGGGGTATCTACTCTGGGCAACTCGGCAGTAAGGCACCTTGGGACAAAAAACTGCATCCCGAACGAATTCTCTCATCAACCCTAACATCTTAGTTATATAAAGTATGGATACTATTTAAATTTCGGCTATCAGTCCACCCTGAG
>CAZSMR010000002.1:0-1434 GCA_964608185.1 uncultured Porticoccus sp.
ACGTTTGAAAAACGTATCGAATTGCGTACTGTGCGCGAAAACTAATCGGAGAGATAATAATGTCACTTTCTCGAGATCAAATGGCTATTCGAGTGGCGCGTGAGCTACAGGACGGCTATTACGTGAATTTAGGTATCGGTATACCCACGCTAGTTGCGAACCATGTCCCTAAGGGAATGGAAGTTATGTTGCAATCTGAGAATGGATTGCTCGGGATGGGGCCATTCCCAACAGAAAATGAAGTAGATGCAGACTTGATAAATGCTGGAAAACAGACTGTTACTACAGCAACTGGCGCGTCAATCTTCTCTTCATCTGAATCATTTGCCATGATTCGCGGCGGTCATGTAGATCTTACTGTTCTTGGTGCTTTTGAGGTAGATGCTCTAGGAAATATAGCTTCATGGATGATACCTGGGAAGCTTATAAAGGGTATGGGTGGTGCTATGGATCTTGTAGCTGGTGCAGATAATATAATTGTTATGATGACCCACGCAGATAAGCATGGTAATTCTAAGTTATTATCAGACTGCTCCCTCCCTTTGACAGGAGCTGGCTGCATCAAACAAGTGTTGACTGACTTAGCATACTTAGAAATATATGATGGAAAATTTCACTTGATCGAACGCGCACCTGGTGTTTCTGTTGAAGAGATTATTGAGAAAACTGCTGGCGCTCTTGTTGTACCAGATAATGTGCCAGAGATGAAATTTTAAATTTTCATAAATTGAGAGATTAAGCCTCCTACTGAAGGAGGCTTTTTTAAAATAAGAAAAAAATTAATGCTGAGCTCCACCAGAACCATTTATGTGGCCATGAGAGACCTCTTCCTCTGTAGCTTTTCTAACATCTGTAATTCTTACATCAAATGTTAATTTTTCCCCAGCTAGTTGGTGATTTCCATCAACGGTAACGATTTTATCTGTTAGCTCGATTACTGCTACCGACAATTTTCCTTTTGGCGTAGTAGCTTCAAAGCGCATACCAACTTTTATATCTTCTGCCTTAAAAGACTCACGTGGAATTTTTTGCACCATCTGCTCTTGTCGCTCTCCATATGCATCTTTAGCTTCTACAGTTACTACCATAACATCACCAGATTTCTTACCTTCCATTGCTTTTTCAAGCCCAGGAATAATATTGTTATGCCCCTGGAGATAAGGCATTGGACTATCTTCAGGAGAAGCATCAATCACACTCCCATTTTCATCGGATAATGAGTAATGAAAATATACGGCAGAATTTTTAGAAATTATCATTTAGCGTCCTCAAGTCAGTTGGCGATTATTATCAAAAAAATGTTGCACTTAGTTGCACTTAAATGAGCTCCAAAATGGAGCAATTACAGACACATGATTATCTAACAAGCACTGCTTTTTTCCAAGCAAACGAAGTTATAATAATTCTGAGCATTAGAAAATATAAAAATTTTTT
>CAZSMR010000002.1:1534-3393 GCA_964608185.1 uncultured Porticoccus sp.
TCACAAATTATAGATATCAAGCTGCAAGACGCATCAGCAGATATCTGGGATAAAAAATATAGATTAAAAAATAAACAAGGTGAACCAGTTGATGAAAACATAGATGCAACATATCGGCGTGTTGCACGAGCCCTTTCTGATGTTGAGGAGAAAGGAAAAAGAGAGGCATGGTACGAACGTTTTTTATGGGCGCTAAGAAACGGTGCAATACCAGCAGGTCGAATAATTTCTAATGCTGGTGCTTTAGAGCATAAACCAGCAACCTCTACAATTAACTGTACTGTATCTGGAATAGTCGAAGACTCCATGCTTGATATTCTAAACAAGAATCTTGAGGCCGGACTCACTCTAAAAGCTGGTTGTGGAATTGGTTACGAATTTTCTACATTAAGACCAAAAGGAGCGTATGTTTCGGGTGCTGGCGCCTACACTTCTGGGCCTCTATCCTTCATGGATATTTTTGATAAGATGTGTTTTACCGTTTCTTCAGCGGGTGGCCGACGTGGCGCGCAAATGGCAACCTTTGATGTAAGTCATCCGGATGTAGTCGATTTCATTAAAGCGAAACGTGAGGATGGAAGGTTAAGGCAATTTAATATGTCTCTTTTGATAACAGAAGGTTTTATGGAGGCAGTAAAAAATGATGAAGATTGGCCCCTGAGTTTTCCTGTACTAAAAAAAGAAGTAGATCAGGGTGAGGTAGATCTTAAAGATGATGCTTTGCTTTGGAGAGACTTCCCAACCCTGAAAGGATATGCCGCGAATAAAGAGGGTTTAGTTGCCTGTCGAGTTTATAAAACTGTCAAAGCTAAACATTTATGGAATGTCATTATGACATCTACATATGATTATGCAGAGCCGGGATTTATTTTAATTGATAAGGTTAACCAAGATAATAATAATTGGTTTTGTGAGGATATCCGGGCTACTAATCCTTGCGGCGAACAACCACTTCCGCCATATGGCAGTTGTTTGTTAGGCTCAATAAATTTAACAAAATTTGTTAAAGATCCTTTCACAAAGAAGGCAAAATTTGATTGGAATGGTTACCGTGAAGTAGTTTCTGTATTCACGCGAATGCTAGATAATGTTGTAGAAATTAATGGTTTACCTCTTGAGGGTCAAAGAGAAGCCATTATAAATAAAAGACGTCATGGTATGGGTTTTTTAGGTTTAGGTTCCACTATGACAATGCTGACCATGCCTTATGGTTCAAATGACTCACTTGTCTTCACAGAAGAAGTATCTCGTGAGTTAGCAGTGGCTGGCTGGAAAGCAGGCCTAAGTTTAGCTAAAGAAAAAGGTCCTGCTCCAATAATGGAGGAGAATTTTGAAGTGACAGAGGCGATGTTGCGGAAATGTCCAAAAATGACTAAAGACGGAATCGTCATAGGGGATAAGGTAAAGGGTAAGTTGCTTCATGCCCGCTATAGTCAGTACATGGAAAAGATTGCAAAAGTTGACCCAAAATTGGTTGCAGAGCTTGAAGAAATTGGCTGTAGATTCACTCACCACTCATCTATTGCTCCGACGGGTACAATATCACTATCCCTTGCTAATAATGCTAGTAATGGTATTGAACCAAGTTTTGCTCACCACTATTCTCGTAATGTAATAAGAGAAGGAAAAAAATCAAAAGAAAAAGTAGATGTTTTCTCTTACGAGCTTTTGGCCTACCGTGAATTAGTTAACCAAAAAGCCATGCCATTTGCGGAAAACGATTCAGAGGCGTTACCTGAATATTTTGCTTCAAGTGCTGATATTCAGCCAAAGAGTCATGTAGATGTTCAGGCAGCATCTCAAAAATGGATTGATTCTTCGATATCTAAAACTATCAATGTTCCTACAGATTGTGATTT
>CAZSMR010000002.1:3493-64151 GCA_964608185.1 uncultured Porticoccus sp.
GATCTAGAGCGTGCAATTGAATTAATGACAGAGCACGTCAGTCGTCCTGAAGAGCTTCATGGGTCAACCTACAAGGTAAAAACCCCGCAGTCTGAGCATGCGTTATATATAACTATTAATGATATTATTTTGAATCCTGGTACGGATAATGAGCAGAGACGCCCATTTGAGATTTTTATCAATTCAAAAAATATGGAGCAGTTTCAGTGGGTAGTAGCATTAACCAGAGTAATTTCAGCCGTTTTTCGAAAGGGTGGAGATTGCACTTTCTTAGCTGAAGAATTAAAAGCAGTGTTTGACCCTCAAGGAGGTTACTTTAAACGTGGAGGAAAGTTTATGCCTTCTTTGGTTGCAGAAATTGGTGTAGCTATCGAGGATCATTTGACTAAAATAGGTATGATTAAAGTTAGTGAAATTACTGATGATCAAAAAGAGGCCCTTGTTGAGAAGAGAGTAGAATATGATGCAAGATCATCTTCTGTTAGTGAAAATTGTGACACAGATAACACATTCCCTGCTAGTGCGAGCCTCTGTCGGAAATGTATGACCAAAGCTACTATTTTGATGGATGGATGTATGACTTGTTTGAATTGTGGCGAATCAAAGTGTGGTTAATATAGTAACTTTATAATGAAATGTCCTACATAGAGCCCTTTTAAAACAAGGCTTTGCTAGCAATGCCAGCTGCTAGAATCTTATGTAATTTTATATTTTATACGTTAAGCTGGCTCCAGTATTTGAATACCTTTCGATAGACTCTAATTTTTTTTAAATTGTTTTTTTCTAGAAAATTATATTTATGACTAAAAACAAAAATATTGAACTGAAGGCTACACCTCTTAGGGAATTGCATCTGCAGTTAGATGCCCGAATGGTAGCTTTTGCGGGTTATGAGATGCCAATACATTATTCTGATGGCATTAAAAAAGAACATCTCCATACAAGAGAAAGTGCTGGATTATTTGACGTTTCTCATATGGGGCAAATCACGGTTACTGGAGAGGGTGCCGCTGAAGCATTAGAGATGTTGGTTCCCGTTGAACTTGTAGATCTTGGAGTCAATAAGCAGACTTATGCCTTGTTGACTAACGAACAAGGAGGGATTCTCGATGATTTGATGATTGTTCGTTGGTCAAAAAATTGTTTTTTTCTTGTAGTGAATGCTGATCGAAAAGAGCAAGATCTTGCATATTTAAGAAGTAAACTTGAAGGCTTTCATGTGGACTATCTACATAATCGAGCCTTGCTCGCACTACAAGGCCCTGCAGCTATCAAGGTAGTTCAGGAATTAGCCTCAGACCTAAAAGAGTTAGTGTTTATGTCTGGTGCTTGCGTTAATTTAGCTGGAATCGATTGTTATATCACGCGCTCAGGCTACACTGGTGAGGATGGGTTTGAGATTTCTGTTTTGGCTAATTTCGCTGAAATTTTAGCTAAAAAGTTATTATCCTTTAAGCAGGTAAAGGCAGTTGGCTTAGGAGCTAGAGATTCATTAAGACTAGAAGCAGGACTTTGTCTTTATGGTCATGATATAGATACTAAAACAACACCAGCTCAGGCTTCTTTAGTTTGGAGCATTAGCAAATCACGTCGAGAGAATGGTAAAAAATACGGCGGCTTTCCTGGAGCTAAGATTATTTTAGGGGAGTTAGCTCATGGTCCTACAAGAAAGCGAGTTGGGCTAAAAATAATAGGAAGAGCACCAGTTCGAGAGGGTGCTGAGTTAGTTGATAAAACAGGAAAAATCATTGGTATTGTTACCAGTGGTGGATTTGGACCAAGCTTAAATGCTCCAATTGCAATGGGTTATGTGGAGTCTGAGTACTCTGAAATAGGAGCTGAAATTGGGGCAGTTGTCCGCGACAAAATACACCCAGTCTCCGTTCAAAAAATGCCATTTTCCCCAAATCGTTATTTTCGAGGACTATAAACTAGTCAAATTATTTTATTTCTCTCCGTTAGAGACTAAAAGTTAATAGAAATTTTAATTATAAAAATAGAGATACTAATTCATGAAATCGTTAGTAGAGCTTTCTAATAGCAATGAGTTTGTTCGTCGTCACATAGGCCCGTCTAATGCAGACAAACTGGCAATGCTTAAAAGTATTGGCTACGATTCTTTAGACTTATTTATTGATGCAGTAGTACCAGAAAAAATTCACTACCAACAGCCCCTTGATTTGGCTGATGCAATAACAGAAAGAGAGGCGCTGAGTAAATTAGCAGCTATTGCCAGAAAAAATAAAGTGTTAAAAAACTTTATCGGTCAAGGTTATTATAACACTTTAACTCCGAACGTAATATTACGGAACGTACTTGAAAATCCAGCATGGTATACCGCGTATACCCCCTATCAACCAGAAATTTCACAAGGACGGCTTGAGGCGCTACTAAATTTTCAAACGATGATCGTCGAACTAACAGGAATGGATTTAGCCAGCGCATCGTTGCTAGATGAAGGAACTGCTGCAGCAGAGGCAATGACACTTTGTCGGAGAATGTCTAAATCAAAAGAAGCAATATTTTTTGTTGATGAGCATTGTTTTCCGCAAACAATTGATGTAATAAAAACTCGTGCAGAACCGATCGGTATAGAGATAGTTATTGGCAAAGTATCAGATATAGAAAATTATAATTTCTTTGGGGCATTGCTTCAGTATCCGGGAGAAGATGGCTCTATCAGAGATTTTAGTGAGGCCATAACCGTTATCCATAAAAAGCAAGGATTGGTAGTAATGGCTGCAGATATACTGAGTTTATTATTACTTAAAAGTCCAGGAGAAATTGGAGCTGATGTAGCTATAGGCTGCACACAAAGATTTGGCATTCCTTTAGGTTTTGGAGGCCCTCATGCAGCTTATATGGCAACAAAAAATTTATTCAAGCGCTCACTTCCGGGCCGTCTTGTTGGCGTCTCAATCGACGCTAGTGGCAAACCAGCTTATCGGTTGGCACTTCAAACACGTGAGCAACATATTCGAAGAGAAAAGGCTACTAGTAACATATGCACTGCGCAGGCATTATTAGCAGTAATGGCAAGTATGTATGCCGTATATCACGGCCCCGATGGACTTAAGTGTATTGCTGAAAGAGTTAGTCGCCTTACATCTATATTAGCATCTGGCCTTAAAAAAATCGGGTGCACAATAGTAAATGATAGTTTCTTTGATACTCTTACCATGCAAACTGGTAAAGATACTGAGGAGATTCATAGCTTAGCTGTTAGGCAAGGCTTTAATTTACGTGTGATAGATAACTCCCATTTAGGTATATCTCTAGACGAGACTACATGCCCTAATGATGTAGAGAAGCTTTGGCGTTTATTTGATAAGAATACTAATTTATTAGTTGCTGAGCTTGACTTAATATCGCCAAGCGGGATCCCAGAAAAGCTATCAAGAAAAGACTCACCGTTAACTCATCCAGTATTTAATATCTATCATTCGGAGACAGAAATGCTGCGTTATCTGAGAAAACTTTCAGATAAAGATATTGCACTAGATAGATCTATGATACCCCTGGGTTCATGCACTATGAAGTTGAATTCTTCTTCTGAAATGTTGCCTATAAGCTGGCCAGAATTTGCAAATATTCATCCTTTTGCTCCGTGTGATCAGGCGTCAGGGTACATAGAAATGATAGAAGAAGTTGAGTCTATGTTATGTGTTGTTACAGGTTATGATGCAGTGTCTTTACAGCCTAATGCAGGATCTCAAGGAGAGTATGCTGGACTACTAGCTATTCGTGCCTACCATGCTAGTCGAGGAGAATCACACCGTAATATATGCTTAATACCTAGTTCTGCTCATGGCACAAATCCTGCATCTGCTCAAATGTGTGGTATGACTGTGGTGGTAACTAGTTGTGATGATATGGGTAATGTTGACCTAAAAGAACTTCGACAAAAAGCGGCGCAATATGCAGATAATTTAGCAGCCATAATGGTGACTTATCCTTCTACTCATGGGGTATTTGAGGAGGGTATTATTGAGGTATGTGAGATAGTTCATCAACATGGAGGCCAAGTATATATTGATGGCGCTAACTTAAATGCTATGGTGGGAGTTTGTAGGCCAGGAAAATTTGGTGGTGATGTATCTCATTTAAATCTTCATAAGACATTTTGCATTCCTCATGGGGGTGGTGGGCCAGGAGTTGGACCAGTTGCGGTCAGCGAACACTTGGCGCCATATCTTCCAGGACACAAAAAGCTTCCTCAGAAGTCTATAATTAATACAGTTTCATCTGCACCATGGGGCAGCGCGAGTATCTTGCCGATCACTTGGATGTATATGAAAATGATGGGATCAGCAGGATTAAAGCATGCAACAGAGATAGCTATCCTTAATGCAAATTATATTGCAGATCGACTTAAGAATGCTTATACAATTCTTTATACAGGTAAAAATGGTAGAGTTGCTCATGAATGCATTATAGATCTGAGAAATATTAAAGATGAGGTAGGTGTTTCAGTAGATGACATAGCCAAGAGGCTTATAGATTACGGTTTCCATGCACCCACTATGTCATTCCCTGTTCCGGGCACTTTGATGATTGAACCCACTGAAAGTGAATCAAAAGAAGAACTAGATAGATTTTGTGATGCTATGTTAGAAATTCACAAAGAAATAATGTCCGTCCAGCAAGGCGACTATCCTACTGATGATAACCCCTTAGTTCACGCACCTCATACAGCTGATATTGTGATTTCTGATAATTGGAATAGGCCTTACACTAGAGAAAAAGCTGCTTATCCACTTGCTTCGCTTAAAAACTCAAAATATTGGCCACCTGTAGGAAGAATAGATAACGTCCATGGTGATAAAAACTTAATTTGTGCTCGTTTGCCGATCTCTGAATATGAATGATTATATCTGAGACGCCTACTTTAAATCACTTAAGAACTCTAGAACAATTTGATTGAACTCTTTTGGTTTTTCTGTATGCAACCAATGGCCTGCTTCCTTTATAGTTTTATATTGAGCTTTGGGAAACAATCCTAATATATTACCGAGGTGCTTATTTTTAACGTAAGGAGATTTTTCTCCTTTAATAAAAAGAGAAGGACCCATATAGGGTTTTCCGACAGGAGCTAAGTTTAATTTGCTCTGATAATTAGAATTAATGCTTTCCATAAAAAGCTGCAATCCATAAGACCGATCTTTTTTTTGAAACAGATTTTTCAAAAGAAAACCTCTCGTGGTCCCATCGCTGACGTAAAATGATAGAATCTCGTCAGCTTTTTTTCTAGATAAGAGGTTAGTTTTAACTAAGGCGTTTAAGCCCTCAATAGTTTTACTGTGTTCACTTGACTCATAATCAATAGGCGAAATATCCACAATAATAACCCTACTTACTCGATGAGCATGATTTAGAGCTACCTGCATAGCAACTTTACCGCCCATAGAGTGTCCGATTAGCGTGGCTTGAATGATATTTAAATCATCCATCAGTTCGATGATATCGTCTGCCATGCATGGATAATTCATTTCCTGACACTGGGGGGATTTTCCATGGTTCCGAAGATCCGGTGAAATTATCATATTGCTTGAAGAAAGAGTTCGACCTAGTAGCCCTAAATTACTTCCTGAACCAAATAATCCATGAAGTAATATCACTGCTTCGCCACAACCTTGAATAGTATATTGTAATTTCACAGTCTTCAGTCTTATTGGTGATGAACTTCTGAAAATATATATTTTACAGAATTTTTTTAAGGCAATAAAATCATAGTATGATCGAAACTTTCTAATTAAGGTTCCAGCCCACCGAGACAAATATATTTTAGCTCTAGATAATCATTTAGGCCATACTTTGATCCTTCTCGACCATGTCCTGATTGTTTTGTTCCACCAAAGGGAGCCATTTCACTTGAAATTGAACTTTCATTAATTCCAATAATTCCACAATCTAGCTGCTTGGCCACCCTTGAAATTTTTGCGTTATCACGAGTATAGAGATACGCTGCTAAACCATGTACAGTATTATTTGCTAGCGATATAGCTTCAGCTTCTGTGTCAAACTTAAACAAAGGTGCTACAGGGCCAAAAATTTCTTCTGAAAAAACTCTCATATACTCATCAGCATTATCAAGAACTGTAGGCTCTATAAAATTTCTTCCTAGTTTTGAGCGTTGCCCGCCAACTAAAAGTTTTGAACCTTTTTCAAGAGCGTCTCCAATAAGCTCGCAGATACTATCAGCTGCTTCTTCATTTATTAGAGGGCCAACAGACGTCCCTTTTTTATTACCGAAGCCTAAAGTAAGGTTTTTTACAGCCTGGGTAAATTTTTTTGAAAACTCATCATAAACATCTGATTGGATTAGGAATCTATTTGCACAAATGCATGTTTGTCCAGCGTTTCTAAATTTTGATTTTATAGCACCCTCAACGGAGGCGTCTATATTTGCATCATTAAATACAATAAACGGAGCGTTTCCTCCTAGTTCCATAGATGTTCGTTTGACGGTACTTGCGCAAGACTCCATTAATTTTTTTCCTATAGCAGTAGACCCAGTAAAAGAGATTTTTTTTACTTGTGGATTGCTTGTTAATTCAGTACCAATTTCTTCCGGGTTACCAGTTAGTATGTTTATTAGTCCTTTAGGCATATTAGCTCTTTCAGCTATAGCAACCAAAGCCATTGCAGAAAGCGGTGTTTTATCATCAGGCTTACATACAACACTACAACCAGCAGCTAGAGCTGGAGCGATTTTTCTAGCTAGCATAGCAAAGGGAAAATTCCAGGGTGTGATACATGCCACAACGCCTACTGGATTTTTAGTGACAAATAATTTTTTATCACCCGTTGATTCAGGTATCAGATCTCCATAGATTCGCTTCGCCTCTTCAGCAAACCATTCAATATATTTTGCTCCATAAGTAACTTCTGCTCGAGACTCCTCTAATGGTTTACCTTGTTCTGCTGTAATAATTTGGGAAATATCTTCCTTATTTTCAATAACTAAATTGTACCAATTGCGTATTAATTTTGATCTGTCGTAAGGACTCACTTTAGCCCATAGCTCCTGAGCTAGTTTTGCAGATTCGATCATCCTCTTGGTTTCTCTAGCTCCACATTTAGCAACTTCAGTTATTAAATCACCACTAGCGGGATTTGTAATATTAAGAGTTTCTCCGCTATCAGAATTAATCCATTTTCCACCAACAAAAGATTTAGTTTTGAGGAGAGAGGGATCTTTTAAAACCAAAATATTGTTCATATGCAACCTAGTTAAAATATAATTAAGTTTTTTATTGAGTTGTTGTTAGGGTTTTCGTCCTTCTAGCATTAAATTATTATTTAAATAATGATTAGTATTCTATTTTTTTAGTTGGTCTTTGCAATAATTTCTTGGAGTTAATCCTGTCCAGTGTTTAAAAGCTCTAGTAAAAGATCTAGGTTCAGTGAACCCAACAATCTCGGAAACCTCTTCAACTGACAGTTTTTCTATAACCAGCTTTTTAATAGCAAGTTCTCGTCTCATATCATCCTTTATTTTCTGATAACTTGTCCCTTCATTCTTAAGATTTCGGTACAGCATCAGAGTATTCATGTTTAGTTTTTCTGCTAATATATCTGCTTTAGGAAAATATAATCTTACAAAGTTTTCTCCAGTAATTTCCCTTTCTATTTTTGACTCTAAACTAACTTTGTCTCCAGGAATTGTCATGATTTTAGCAGGATGATTTGCTAAAAATTCTTCCATTTCTTTTTTTGAACGCATCAGAGGTTTATCAAGGTATCTAGCATCAAAAAATATACTATTGTATGACTGTTCAAATAACAGATTTCCTGGAAACATAATTTTAAGTTCATCGACATTATTTACTCCAGTTTGCATCAAGCTAACCCCTTTTAAGCGGATTGTTTCAGCTATATACCAGCTTGGAAAGCGATGCCAAATAACTAAAAGATATTGAGCTAAAAAATAATCTGGATCTAGTTCTGGATGTGTAAAATTGAATTGCAATTGGACAATATTATTTTCGTCTTTGTAAAGGCCAATTTTTATAGATTCTGTGATCAAACCGTAAAAGCTGATCATCTTCTCTAAAAGATCACCTAATGTTGCACAATGTGTCGAAAGTTCGCAAAACAGCTTAAAAATTCCATACTTGCAAGGTTGGTTCGTGAAACCCATAAATTCGTCATTTAATTCTTTCTGAACTGAACGAAAAAGTCGTGCTACTTGATCAGTATGTATTCTACGCGCAGTTTGTCTTATAGCAGATGGGTTAATCCCAGCCCTGGCAAGTAATACAGAACAATCAAGTTTTTTTTGACGTATACCATGAAGACATGAAATGACGTGATGATGAGCAATTGTAGCGATAATCTATTCCTCTAAAATATATAAATTGGTGAGTTTAATTTAAATTATATAGATATATTGGCATATTTTTTAAATTAAGTGAAACAATTAGTGAGTTAATAGGATAAAATTGGACCTTGTGTATATTTTTGAGGTAATCCATAGTAAAAATGCTATAACTATTACTCCCGCTGACTGATAATAAGCTTAGAAGTCTCAGCTTTAATACAAGTGAGGATATACTCAATGACAAATAAATTTAGACCCAATTTTTTAGATTGGGTGGATCTAGCGAAAAAGGAAACAAAAAGTGAAGATCTAGATCATTTGCTGTGGAAAACCGCAGAGGGCATTGATATTAAACCTTTATATACGCCTGAGGATTTAGTTAAGTTAAAAAACCAAGAGAGCCTCCCTGGATTCATGCCCTATAAGCGAGGCCCAAAAGCTACAATGTATGCAGGACGACCATGGACGATACGTCAGTATGCAGGCTTTTCAACTGCAGAAGAATCTAATGCTTTTTACCGAAAAAATCTAGAGGCTGGGCAACAAGGCCTATCCGTGGCCTTTGATCTTCCTACTCATCGTGGTTATGACTCTGATCATGAGAGAGTTCAGGGAGATGTTGGAAAGGCTGGCGTTGCGATTGATTCTGTTGAAGATATGAAGATTCTTTTTAAAGGAATTCCTTTAGACAAAGTCTCAGTTTCAATGACTATGAATGGCGCAGTGCTACCTGTTATGGCAAGTTTTATAGTTGCAGCGGAGGAGCAACAAGTTAAACCAGAGGCACTCATGGGAACTCTTCAAAATGATATCTTGAAAGAGTTTATGGTTAGAAATACATATATTTATCCTCCTGCTCCCTCGATGAGAATTATCTCTGACATTATCGGTTATACCTCAGAATTTATGCCTAAGTTTAATTCTATCTCAATTTCCGGGTATCACATGCAGGAAGCAGGAGCTACAAATGTTCAAGAATTAGCGTTCACTATTGCAGATGGTGTTGAATATGTGAGAACAGCAATAAATAGTGGCTTAGATGTTGATAGCTTTGCTCCAAGATTGTCATTTTTTTTTGCAATTGGTATGAATTTTTTTATGGAGATTGCAAAGCTTCGCGCAGCTAGAATTCTATGGTCAACATTAATGAAAGAAAAATTTGATCCTAAAAATGAGAAGTCATTAATGTTAAGAACCCATTGCCAAACTTCTGGAGTAAGCTTAACCAGTAAAGATCCTTATAATAATATAATGAGGACAACCATCGAGGCAATGTCCGCAATTTTTGGAGGCACTCAATCATTGCATACTAACGCATTTGACGAAGCCCTAGGATTGCCAACAGAGTTTGCAGCACGTATTGCAAGAAATACTCAACTAGTTATTCAGGAAGAAACAGGTATTACCAACGTAGTCGACCCCCTTGCAGGATCCTATTATATTGAGACACTAACTGATCAGCTAGTAACAGCAGCTCGAGTATTAATTGATGAGGTGGAAGATATGGGCGGGATGACTAAGGCAGTTGAAACGGGTATGCCTAAGCTCAGTATAGAAAAAGCAGCAGCGTTAAAACAGGCAAGAATTGATCGGGGTGATGAGGTTATAGTTGGAGTTAATAAGTTTGAATTAACAGAAGAGCCTGATATAGAAGTTCTCGACATCGATAATGTAAAGGTACGTGACTCTCAGATCAAAAATTTGAAAAAAATTCACAAAGAACGTGATAATCATTTGTGTCAAAATGCTCTAGATGCACTTTCTGATTCAGCAAAGTCAGGGAATGGAAATTTACTAGCACTAGCTGTAGATGCAGCTCGCTTGAGAGCAACAGTTGGGGAGATTTCTTTTGCGCTAGAAAAAGAATGGGGAAGACATCAGGCTGTGACGAAAACTATAAGTGGTGTATATGGCTCTGCCTATGAAGGAGATAAAGAGTTTGCTGACATACAGGCAAGGGTAGAAGAATTCGCTTCAGATACTGGGAGACGACCACGTATGCTCGTCGCTAAAATGGGACAAGATGGACATGATAGGGGGGCCAAAGTTATTGCTACAGCATTTGCTGATATTGGTTTCGATGTCGACATCAGCCCCATGTTTCAGACTCCGAAAGAGGCTGCCCGTATGGCGATCGAAAATGATGTACACATTGTAGGTGTTTCCTCTCAAGCCGCTGGACATAAAACATTGGTGCCTCAACTCATTAACGCGCTGGCTAACGATGGAGCAACAGATATTAAGGTAATTTGCGGTGGTGTGATTCCTCCTAAAGATTATCAGGAGCTATATGATGCGGGAGTCATTGCTATATATGGGCCAGGTACAAATATACCTCAAGCCGCCAAAGAAATTCTAGATCTTCTTCGCAAAGACTCTAGTAGTGAAACATAGGAGATTATGATGAATGAGGTTATTGAGCACCTTGCAAAAAAGCGAAAGGAGGCAAACCTAGGTGGTGGTCAGAGACGTATAGACGCTCAGCACAAGAAAGGAAAACTGACTGCTAGAGAGCGAATTGAGCTTTTAGTAGATCAAAATACCTTCGAAGAATGGGATACATTTGTAGAGCACCGTTGCACAGATTTTGGTATTGATCAGGAGCATATTCCTGGTGATGGAGTAGTAACAGGATACGGAACTATTAATGGAAGATTAGTTTTTGTATACAGCCAAGACTTCACAGTTTTTGGGGGTTCATTATCTGAAACGCATGCTGAAAAAATTTGCAAAATTTCAAAACAGGCAATGAAGGTTGGGGCGCCGGTTATTGGTTTGAACGACTCTGGTGGAGCTCGTATTCAAGAGGGCGTAGCTTCTTTGGGTGGTTATGCTGATGTGTTTCAACAGAATGTCCTTGCTTCAGGGGTTATCCCGCAAATTTCTATGATTATGGGGCCTTGCGCAGGTGGCGCTGTTTATTCTCCTGCTATTACAGATTTTATTTTTATGGTGAAAAATAGCTCTTATATGTTCGTCACAGGTCCAGATGTAGTTAAAACTGTTACCCATGAAGAAATAACAGCTGAAGAACTTGGTGGCGCTATAACCCACTCTAGTAAATCCGGTGTTGCAGATTTAGCGTTTGAATCCGATATAGATGCTCTACTTAACTTAAGGAATTTTATTTCTTTTTTGCCTGCAAACAATCGAGAAAAACCACCTGTTTGGCCAACAGAAGATCCTTGTGACCGAACTGAAAGTTCACTTGATTCTTTGATTCCAAACGACCCTAATAAACCATACGATATGAAAGAGCTCATAACCAAAATTGCTGACGAAAGAAATTTTTTTGAAATACAACCTGATTATGCAGCTAACTTGATTATTGGATTTATTCGTATCGATGGATCAACGGTTGGGGTAGTAGCTAATCAGCCTCTAGTGTTAGCAGGTTGTTTGGATATTAATGCATCCAAAAAAGGTGCACGTTTTATCCGTTTCTGTGATGCATTTAATATTCCTGTCTTAACATTTGTTGATGTCCCTGGGTTTATGCCGGGTACTAGCCAGGAATATGGAGGTATTATTAAACATGGCGCCAAGCTTCTGTATGCGTACGCTGAATGTACTGTTCCGAAGGTGACCGTAATCACACGAAAAGCTTATGGCGGTGCTTATGACGTGATGTCATCCAAGCACTTAAGAGGAGACGTTAACTTTGCATGGCCAACAGCAGAAATTGCAGTAATGGGGCCAAAAGGTGCAGTGGAGATTATTTTTAGAAAGGATATTGGAGATCCAGAAAAAATTAAGAAAAGAGAAATAGAATATCGAGAGAAATTTGCAAATCCCTATATAGCCAGCAAGCGCGGATATATTGATGACGTTATCACACCGAGCGAAACTAGAAAAAGAGTCTCTCGTTCCCTAGCTATGCTCAGCAATAAAGATATAGAAAATCCATGGCGGAAACATGGCAATATTCCTTTATAGCTAATTGTGATATTTTTTAGTTTTCGTTAACCAAAACCAAATTTTTTATTAGAAGATTATGTATGTTTAAAAAAATTCTTGTAGCAAACAGAGGTGAGATTGCTTGCCGTATATTTAGAACAGCAAATGACATGGGCATCGCCACCGTAGCTGTATATTCTGATGCTGATAGAGATGCCTTACACGTAAGTATGGCAGATGAGGCTATATGTATCGGATCCTCTCCTTCTGCGGAAAGTTATCTAGTTATTGAAAAAATTATTGACGCTTGCAAAATTTCAGGAGCAGATGCAGTTCATCCAGGTTATGGTTTTTTATCTGAAAATAAAAAATTCTGCGAAGATTTAGTTGCTGCAGGTATTTCGTTCATTGGTCCTGGTCTAAAAGCCATAGAATCTATGGGCGATAAGATAACCTCTAAATTAATCGCGACAAATGCCGGTGTAAATACAGTTCCTGGATATGATGATATCGTAATGGATGCTGATAAAGCTGTAGAAATCGCTAAAGATATTGGCTTCCCAGTTATGCTAAAAGCTACAGCTGGTGGAGGTGGAAAAGGGATGCGTGTTGCATGGAATGAAAAAGAATGTCACGAAGGCTTCGAGCGTGCTTCAAATGAAGCTGTCTCAAGTTTCGGAGATGGACGAATTTTTATTGAGAAGTATATTGAAAATCCACGTCATATTGAAATTCAAATATTGGCAGACAGTTTCGGTAACATTATTCACTTAGGTGAAAGAGAATGCTCAATTCAACGTCGTCACCAGAAAGTTATAGAAGAAGCACCCTCACCATTTTTAACCGATATAGATCGAAAAAAAATGGGAGAACAGGCTATATTGCTAGCTAAAGCAGTTGAATATGAGTCTGCAGGAACAGTTGAATTTATTGTCGATGCAGATAAGAATTTTTATTTTTTAGAAATGAATACGCGCTTGCAGGTTGAGCACCCCGTTACAGAAATGGTTACTGGTTGCGATTTGGTTGAGCTCATGATTAGGGTTGCCGCAGGAGAAAAGCTGCCTTTATTACAAGATGAAGTTCATCTTAAGGGCTGGGCTATCGAAGCGCGTGTATATGCAGAGGACCCATTTCAAAACTTTCTTCCCTCCATAGGTAGAATGGAACGCTATATTTCACCAGTAGGCGAAGGAGTGAGAGTTGATACTGGTGTTATTGAGGGCGGTGAAATCCCTATATATTATGATCCTATGATGGCAAAACTTATAACCTATGGTTTTGAGAGAAACGAAGCTATTGAAAGAATGAGTAATGCTTTAGATGCATATTATATTCGAGGTGTAAAACATAATATTAGTTTTTTAAGTGCCCTCATAGGTCACCCTAGATTTATCTCTGGCGAGCTAACGACTAATTTTATTAATGAAGAATATCCTGATGGGTTTAGCTCTAAATTTATACATCAAGACGACCCCGCTATCTTTATAGTAATAGCAGCAGTTATTTATAAAATCAACGATGATAGACGTGCCATGATCTCTGATCAGCTCTCTGGGCATGAATATAGTCCATTAGAAGAACTTGTTGTGATAATTGATAATGGTGCTTCTGAACACAAATTAGTAGTAGGACACTTTGATCAATCCTACAGTGTTAGTTTGGGCGGAGAAACTTATTTTATTGAATCCGATTGGTGTATTGGGGAAGTATTGTTTAAAGCAGACATAAATGGTGAAAGGGTGATTTTGCAAGTAGACGCAATAGATCAGCATCTTCATTTATTTTACCGAGGTGCAAAAAAAGAGGCCCTTGTTTTTTCTCCCAGAGCAGCAGAACTTAATAAGCATATGCTACTGCAAGAGAAAATCGATATGTCTAAGTTTCTAATTTCTCCAATGCCTGGATTGCTTGTTAAACTAACAGTAAAAACTGGAGATATCGTTAAGGCAGGACAAGAAATAGCAGTCATAGAGGCTATGAAGATGGAAAATAGCCTATGTGCCATATCTGACGAAGAAGTTTTAAGAGTATCAGTTAATGTTGGAGATATTCTAGCGGTCGATCAGTTAATAGTTGAGTTTAAGTAAACAAGAGATATAAAAAACCTTTTTATATTAAGATTTGATTTGTGATGAAAATGTAAGATTTAACTACTTTTTTCAAGTCTCGAGGGGTAAAGGTATTGCAGTTAAATTGTAGTGAATTAGCAAAAAATATTCGTCTTGGTGACAGACGAGCACTATCTAAGGCTATCACCTTAGTCGAGTCAGCCCTTCCGTCTCATCAAGAAAATGCAGCAGAATTATTGGAGCTAATTATGCCCTATACAGGAGATTCCATTAGGATTGGAATTTCTGGTGCTCCTGGTGTTGGAAAGTCAACTTTTATTGAATCTTTCGGTAACCATGTTATCAGCGAAGGACATAAAGTTGCTGTCTTAGCGGTAGATCCAACGTCGTCTGTTAGTGGTGGATCTATATTAGGAGATAAGACCCGTATGGAGGTCTTATCCCGTGAAGATGATGCATATATTCGACCTTCACCTGCAGGTAAAACACTTGGCGGTGTAACTCGAAGAACACGAGAAACATTACTGCTTTGTGAGGCTGCTGGTTTTGATATAATTTTCGTAGAAACCGTTGGAGTTGGTCAGTCAGAAACAGCTGTTGCAGAGATGACAGACATGTTTCTATTGTTACTATCTCCGGGAGGCGGTGATGAGCTTCAGGGTATTAAGCGCGGTATTATGGAACTCGCAGATCTAGTTTTAGTTAATAAATCTGATGGAGACCAGCTAGCTGCTGCTGGAAGAACAGTTTCTGATTATCAGATGGCATTACAATTCCTGCATAACCGAAGCGTAAATTGGCAAGCAAGAGTCCAAACAATGTCTTCCCTCAACAATCAAGGTATCGATTCAGTATGGCACGCTGTTACCGAATACCGTCAGTTATTAGAGAAAGCAGGAGAAATATCTTCACGTCGAACTTCGCAATCATGCGCTTGGATGTGGAGCGAAACAGCTGACGCGCTTTTAGAGGACCTAAAGAAAAGCCAATCAGTAATGAGTCTTGTTGAGGACTTAGAAGGCGATATAAAAAAAGGTATACTTCCTCCAACAGTTGCTGCAAGAAGGTTGATTCAGCAATTTAAGAAATAATTTTTTAAAATTAATTACATAACCTAAAAAAGGTACTTCATGATTGGAAATCTCAACCATATTGCTATTGTAGTCCCCGATCTTGGTAAAGCTGTAGCAACATATCATGACGCGCTGGGAGCTAAGGTTACTAATCCAGTGGATTTGCCAGACCACGGTGTCCGTGTGGTGTTTGTAGAACTAGAAAATACTAAAATAGAATTACTGCTGCCTATTGGAGCAAGCTCACCAATCGCCAATTTTTTAGAGCGCAATCCAGATGGCGGTATACACCATATCTGTTATGGTGTAGATAATATTATTGATGCGAGAGACAAGTGTGTTGCCGAAGGATTAAGAGTTATTGGCAATGGGGAACCTAAAATCGGCGCCCACGGAAAACCCGTTCTATTTCTTCATCCTAAAGATTTATGCGGAACTCTTGTAGAGCTAGAGCAAACATAAAATTATACTCAGAATCCTTAATAACTAGATGATTTTTTCAGAACGATAGTAATCCATAAGTATTTCAGCTACTTCTGATCTAGAAAATTCTGGCGGAGGAGCAATTCCCTTACTCAGCATCTGCCTAACTTTTGTCCCTGAAAGGATTATGAAATCTTCTTTTTCATGATCTTCGACTTCGTTCATCATGACTACTTGGTTTAATTTTTTTGAATATGCAGTATGATCTGCCGGAAAAATCTGAATTTCAAGTGACCCATCTGGTACTTTGTTTTTAAATATTTCTTGAGAATCAAACGCACCATAATAATCCCCTACACCAGCATGATCTCTTCCGATAATTAAATGCGTAGCACCCATATTTTGTCTAAAGATGGCATGAAGGATGGCTTCTTTAGGTCCGGCATATAACATATCAAATCCATATCCATTTACCATCACTGTATTATCCGGAAAATATAAATCTACCATCTTTCTAATACAGGCATCACGAACAGGAGCTGGAATATCTCCTTTTTTAAGTTTGCCGAGTAACATATGCACAATCACACCATCGGCATCCAGACGCTCCATTGCCATATGACATAATTCTTCATGGGCCCGATGCATAGGATTTCGAGTCTGAAAAGCGACAACTTTTTTCCACCCTCGGTTTTCAATTTCATCACGAATTTGTTGAGCAGTTCTGAATGTGTCTGGAAAATCATTTTTAAAATAACTGAGACTTAATACTTGAATATTTCCTGATATTAAATAGTTACCTAAGCTATTAAAAGTTTCGACCCCAGGATGTGAAGAGTCAACTGTTCCAAAAATTTCTTTGGCTATAATTTGAATTTCTTCATCAGCAACTAGTTCGATATTTTTTACATCCATGATCGCCATTACTGGGTTACCGTCAGTATTTGGATCTCTCAAAGCAATACGTTTTTCGCCCTCAATCCCACTTATATCTTTAGTAAGGTTTAATATTGGAATAGGCCAAAATAATCCGTTAGTCATATGTAGTGTCTTGGAGACACTCAATGTTTCTTGAAGATTCATATAGCCGGGTAAAGGATTAAAATATCCTGCACCTAGCATTACTGCGTTGGCTGCAGCTGAGGAATTGATAACTAGGGATGGCAAGAAAGAAGCTTCTTCTTGAAGCTTGCTATTATGTTCTGGGTCAGAAATAAATAATGAATTTAATTTTTCTGAGCCATGTGGCTTTATCACGTTTCACTCCCCTGAGAGAATTAATTAACTTACTGATGCGTAAGATATAACTATAATATTATAGATTTTGTTATGACAAATTCTGGCTACTAGAATCTATTTCTACACTTATGCTCATGTTACTTGCTGTTAATATTGTATGCCGAGCATAGTATCGATAGTTGCCCTATTTTTCCACACAAAAAAATGCAATAAATATCACTATATATTTTGCAGCGCAAAAATAAATAATTGCCTAGCAAAAACCTTAGTAATTAATATATTTAATACTCAAACATCGTTCACGATCAACACTTATATCGTTATAATGATTTATCGATTTTCGCAACTCAAGTATTGCCCCTATTAATGAAAAATGTGGAGAAGAAAATGAGTCAATTTAAAAAGGTCGGTATGACCGTCTTAACAATGGTCATATTATTGGGAATTTCAGGTTGTGGCTCCAATGAGAAGGAATTGAAACTTACGTCACAGCAAAAAGAGGAAATTGCTGAGCGACTAGTTCCTGCAGGTAAGTTGGTTCTTCAAAAGGATTTGAATCAAACTGCAACTACTGCAGCAGTTCGAAGCACTGCATCTGCTCCAAAAGTTAAACTTTCAGAAGGTTCAGAGCATATCGTTAAAATGTTAAATTCAGGTGCTGGTGGAAGTATGATCTTCGAACCTGCTGTGATTAAGGTGTCTAAAGGCGATACCATTCATTTTAAGGCAACAGATATGTCACACAATTCAGCTTCTATGGATGGAATGATTCCTGAGGGAGCTTCTAGTTGGGCTGGGCAATTAAGTCAGGATATGACTATTCAGCTGGATACCGAAGGAGTCTACGTATATCAATGCGATCCTCACGCAATGATGGCTATGGTTGGAGTAATTCAGGTAGGAGAAGCTATAAATATGAGCCAAGTGAAAGAGGAAGCAGCCAATCAAAAATCAACGTTTATGATGAATTCAGAAAGGTTAGAGACCTATTTATCTCAACTTTAAAAGAAATTATTAGCGACTAGTTTTTTAAAATAGGTTTGTACTTTTTTGCAATTATAGTCAAGTTTTACTTGTGCTATATATAATAATTCTATGAAGCACTTTTCCTTTGCAGGCATGTTATTTGATTGCTAGGAATCCCTCGAAGCAGAGGTATTTTTGAACCGTGTTGATGTCAACAAACCCTGCCCTTTTTAGCATGTCTAAATTACCTTGTGTTGAGAAAGGCTCTAACACTCCTTTCAGGCTCCTAGATTTAGCAATTATTTCATCAGCCGAATACCCTTCACGAAGTTTATAGTCGTGATACAGAGCGCTCAAAATATCTTGAAATCTAGCATCTGCCCCACGAACTTTTTCAAACAATAATAGGGCTCCCCCCCAGTTTAATGTCTTGTATAGTTTATCTATTAATTTTTGTCGCACTGAGGTGTTTATGAATTGAACAGTATAGTAACAAACAATTAAATCTGCCTGATCCATCTCTAGTTGCGTTACATCCTCAGCAAGAAAAGAAACATTTAACCCTTTTACCTGATTAAGTTTGCTACAGGATTTTCTAATCATGTCTTCTTCTATGTCTACCCCAATAAAATGTGCCTCGGGTTTATTTTTATGATGAGCTGCAAGCTCCAGAGTTAAGGTCCCTGTAGAGCAACCTATTTCATAGCATATAGAGTTTGGCTTAATAAAAAAATCACTCATATCGCATATGAGATCATGCCCCTCCTTATATAGAGGAACTGATCTAGATATATGAGCATCAAATGAGTCTACTAATTTCCCGTTAAATGTCCAATTTGCCCTTTCTAAAGGTAATGTAGCACTTACTTTTTTCATTTCTAAGATCCTTTCGGGGATATTTCAAGCAAATTATGGACTCTATATTAGCATTAAATTATATAATGCTCTCAGTTAATGTACGAGTTAGAATGAAGTTATGCCTTTGCCCAAAAAAGTAAAAATTGTTGAAGTAAGCCCAAGAGATGGATTGCAAAATGAATCAAAATTGGTCTGTGCTGAGGAAAAAATAGAGCTAATTAATCTTTTGGTTCATGCTGGAGTTCGTTGTATCGAAGCTGGAAGTTTTGTAAACCCAAATTGGATCCCGCAAATGGCTACTAGCGATGATGTGTTTCGTGGTATGAGGCGCAGAAAAAACGTTACTTTTTCAGCACTAATACCAAATCTACGAGGATTTGATCGCGCCATAGATGCTGGTGTTGACGAGATATCAATTTTTACTTCAGTATCTGAATCTTTTAGTAAAATAAATATAAATTGTTCGGTTGATGAGAGCTTGCAGCGCTTCATACCAGTTCTTAAGGCTGCACAAGATAAAAATATTCCAGTACGAGCTTACGTATCTTGTGTGGCAGGCTGCCCTTATGAAGGCTATATGAATCCAGAGAAGTCAGCCAAATTGGCTGATGAGCTATATCAGATGGGCTGTTATGAAATTTCACTGGCTGATACAACTGGAGTTGGAACTCCATACCTTATATCCCAAATAATAGAATGCGTTGCTAAAAAAATTCCTATCCACAGAATCGCCGTTCACTTCCACGATACTTATAGTCAAGCCCTAGTAAATATTTATGCAGCATTATTAATGGGGGTAAACATTATTGATAGCTCAGTAGCAGGACTTGGCGGTTGTCCTTATGTAAAAAATCCCGATAATAATGGAGCCTCTGGAAATGTTGCAACTGAGGATTTAGTTTATATGCTTAATGGCTTAGATATTGAGCATAATATTAATCTTAAGAGAGTTATTGCAGCAGGGGTTTTCATTTCCAGAAAACTTGGGAGGCCAAATAGATCTAAAGTTTCTACAGCATTGGCTTGATATTGAACCACTATTTATTGTATTTTGCAGGCCTTAGATAATAATTAAATTTTTTTTAATTAGAGGACCGATATGAATACTTCACCTGATAATAAAAATAATGAAATAGCACTGCAAGATTTAAAAAAAATCACGGTTAACAGCGAAGTCATCACTCCTGTTGAGATAATTCAAGAGATGCAGCATCATCAGTCTGATTCGCAAGATGATAGCGTCAAAAAATCATCTGAGGTTTTAATTATACAGCTACTGTTTTTGCAAAAAGCAAAAGAACTTGAGTTAGATAAAGATCTTCCAAAGGATACCGAAAGTTCCCTTGAAGAAACAATAATCGGTAGACTGATTAATGAAAAAATACCAAAGTCAGACAACATTTCTGAAGACGATTGCCAAAAATATTATGATAGTAATATCAATACGTTTCTGACCAAGCAAATGTTGGAGTTGAAACATATTTTGATAAGCCCGAAACAGCAAGACAAGTGTTGCAGGGCTGACGCAAAAAAATTAGCGATATCATTAATAGCAAAACTGAAAAAATCTATAGATCTTTTTGAGTCCTTGGTAGCTAAACATTCTACTTGTCCATCTAAGGAAACTGGAGGATCCCT
The DNA here is from genome assembly GCA_964608185.1 of uncultured Porticoccus sp. Taxonomy (GTDB): domain Bacteria; phylum Pseudomonadota; class Gammaproteobacteria; order Pseudomonadales; family Porticoccaceae; genus Porticoccus. Next base: position 23,983 of record CAZSMR010000002.1, read on the forward strand.
AGGTAGAGTTGGCCGAGGACAGACACCCCCAGAATTTGAAAAGGTAGTTTTTAGTTTACAAGAGGGCTTGCATGAAAATCCAGTTGAATCTGATTTTGGTTTTCACGTAGTTCACATCGACAAAATAATACCACCTAAACAACTAGAATATGAGCAAGTCAAAGGCGATATCGCTGATATGTTAATTGAGGTTGGACATCGCATAGAGCTGTCCAAATATACTCATCAGTTAATTAATGACGCAGATATAAATGGATATGATTTTACAGCCAGTTCTAACGACTAAATTTTTTTAAAAATTAGCTTAATGCTTAGATATCACGGGCTAGTATTTCAATTTGTTGTCTAGTCAATTTTTCGCAGATATCACCTAGTCCTTCTACTCTAAATAGTAGACTTTTTGAGCTTGGGGGAGATAGCAGTACTTCTTTTAATGAATCATGCTCCTTGGTCTGCCCATCAAGTAATATTTCGTCATCAACCGCTTGATCAAGCATAAGCTGCAATGAATTTAAGTGTTCTTCGCAGCTAGACTCTTGAAGAAGTTGAGAGCTGAAATTTTTATATTCAACACTGAGTATAGCGCTAGCAAGTTCCAATTTTATACCTTGCGCATCAAGCAACTTTTGACTTAATTTATGAATCACTGAAGAGCAACATAGAGCTCTCAAAGGGTGTGCATCTTCACCTGATTTTCCTTTGAATTTTAAATAAACACAACGCTGACCTGCTTGTAGCCTCACAGCCCCATAAATAGCTGCAGTATCATTAATTAGAGTGTCAAACTGAGACATTAAAGATTCAAGATGTTCTGGGTTGACTCTTGTCTTTAATATAGTCAGGTTTTTACAGTTAATAGCTAGAATTGTTGACTCTTCATACTTTTCTTCAATGTAAGGTTGCTGGTTTTTTACTCTCGCTGATATTAAGGGTTCTAGTCTTTTTTCAAGCATGCTCAGTTCATCCATTGGCCCTTCTCCGTCGCTCGGTAGCTGCTGGATAATACGGTTAAGTCTGAGTGAAAAATCTTTTCCCAATTTTATTGACGTGTATATTAATAGCGAAAAGATGCTTACAAATAAAAGACAAATCGTTATATTCAAAACTTTAAAGTATGCTTCGAAAAACTTGTTATCAAATTGAATGAGAGCATATCCTACAATTTCAGTTTCTATTGTTATAGGGCTTGTATATTTGCTGCCTAAATTGTCCACACTATTTTTTTGTGAAACCTTTTTGGCTTTAGCTAAAATTTGGCTAGATGCATCATATACTGCAACATATTTGAGACCTTCAATTGCCAGTACCTCATCTATCTCAATCTGGAGGCTCAAAATATCTTGATTTATGATTGAAGTTTTAGCTACTTTCGCTAATTGTAAAGAGAGAGCATCGCCTAGATATTTTTCTTGCCTATCTGCTGTCGAGCCTATTTGATAATTAATGATTAGAGCGCCAAAAATTCCAACAATCAAAGTGAACGTTATGGTGATTATGGGTAATATTTTCGCGTAAGACTTTTTATTCTTGCCCATTATCAATTATTCCCATAAGGTTTATCTGTTAGATTTATTTTAACTTGTTAATCGCTCTTCTATAATACCTGATATGAAGGGTAACTGGGTTTTTTGGCTTTATTATATATATTGGAATTAATTTTGAGACAAATTTTACTTATTAGCATATCAGGTGTAGATAAACCTGGTATTACGCAAGCTGTGTCAGAGGTTCTGATGCGTCATGATTGTGATATGTTAGATATCAGCCAGTCAGTTATCCACGATAATTTAAATCTTGGATTATTAACAAGAGCGCCTTTAGGGCAAAAGTTGGAAGAAATAAAAAGTGAGCTTTTTTCTTCTCTGAACGCTCTTGAAATGAAGGCTCGATTCCAGGAAATTAGTGAAGCGAGTTACTCCTCTTGGGTGAACCAGCAAGGTAAACCCCGCCATATTGTGACTTTGCTTGCAAGAAGAGTAACTGCTGAACATATAGCTCGAGTAACCGAGGTCACAGTAAAAAATCAGCTTAATATCGATAAAATTACTCGACTTTCTGGTAGGGTTCCTCTAAATCGTATGGAAAAAAGTATCAGATCATGCGTCGAGTTTTCTTTACGCGGATTACCTGTTGATCTGCCCGTCTTTCGCTCCTCGCTTTTAGAAATATCGAGTGAAATGGAAGTCGATATAGCTTATCAGGAAGATAATATTTTTCGTCGAAATCGTCGAGTAGTTGTATTTGATATGGATTCAACGCTGATTGATGCAGAAGTAATAGATGAATTAGCAGAAGAAGCTGGAGCTGGAGAAGAGGTTTCTAAAATTACCGAGGCTGCAATGCGAGGAGAATTAGATTTTAAAGAAAGTTTTATTCAGCGCCTCCGATTTCTCGAGGGTCTGGATGAGTCAGTTCTAAAAAAAGTGTCCCTTCGTTTAAACCTTACAGAGGGTGCGGAGGACTTGATGACTACTCTTAAGCTTTTAGGTTACAAAACAGCAATTCTCTCAGGAGGATTTGATTATTTTGCTTCTCAGATTCAAAAAAAATTAGGAATAGACTATGTTTATGCTAATAAACTTGAAATAGTTAACGGTAAAGTAACTGGTAATATTTCGGGAGAAATTGTTGATGGCGAGAAAAAAGCAAGTTTATTACGCCATATAGCTGCTGGTGAGAATGTCAGTTTAGAGCAAGTTATAGCTGTAGGGGACGGCGCAAATGATTTACCCATGTTAAGTATTGCTGGTTTAGGAATCGCTTTTAGGGCTAAACCTTTAGTAAAAGCATCTGCGAAGCAATCAATATCTAAGGTTGGATTGGATGGAATCCTTTACTTAATGGGAATAAGTGACAGAGATGCTTCACGTTGGGAGTAGCCTTTTTCTTGAGTATATTTTGAATTATGAGTTAAAGTAATGGGACTTTATTTGGCATACCTGGCAACTCTCTCACTAGTTTTGGGACTAAATATCCAGGAAGTCTTTCCATGAGACTGAGAAGAAGTTCTTTGGCCACTTTATCGCTTACTTCAAAATGAGCCGCACCTCTTACTCTATCTAACTGATGAAGATAGTAAGGCAAGACTTTTATTTGGAAAAGTCTTTCACTGAGCTCTTGTAAAACTTCAACTGAATCATTAATACCTGCAAGCAGAACCGTCTGGTTAAAAAGTGTTACTCCTGCTTGAGAAAGATGCTTAAGAGCGTCAGCAACAGAGCCATCCAATTCTTTAGGATGATTGCTATGTATCACAAGAGAAGTTAGTAATCGACTGGATGTCAGCCACATTAAACAATCTTCTGTTATACGATCTGGAATAACAACTGGGAGCCTAGTGTGCACTCGTAGTCTCTGGATATGCGGTATTTTCGCAATTTCTTCTGTCAGCCAAAGTAATTGATTATCACTAGCAGCTAGAGGGTCTCCCCCACTAAAAATAACCTCAGTGATAGTCTTGTTTTCTCGAATATATTTTAATGCCCTTTGCCACTCTTTACGGCCGGGCTTATTGTCTTGATAAGGGAAGCTTCGCCTGAAGCAATACCGGCAATTAATTGCACAATTAACACTAACAATGAGTAATACTCTTCCTCTATATTTATGCACTAATCCTGGTATTAAGTTTGTTTTAGCTTCACCTAGGGGGTCTATACTGTAACCAGGGGATGCATATAGCTCGTCTTTTGACGGCAATATTTGCTTAAGAAGCGGGTCATTGGGGTCTCCCTTTTTGATGCGCCTTAAATATGCTTGAGGTACTTTTAATGAAAAATCATTACCAGCCTTCATAGCTCCATTTAAAAGGTTTGCTATAGTTTTTTCGTCTAGATCAAGACTCTCAAGTAATGTTTTGGGATCTCGAATACTGTCGGTGACTTGCTCTTGCCATGTAAGGGTATCTACAGATGCAATGGAACGCGTTATCATAGTGGTCTCTTATGCTTTATAAAAATTTATTTGAATATTGAGGTAATAATGGCTAACTATTCTACCAATGAATTTCGTTCTGGTCTGAAAGTAATTATGGATGGAGATCCCTGTAGTATTTTAGAAAATGAATTCGTAAAACCAGGAAAGGGGCAGGCATTTAGTCGCGTCCGTTTACGTAATCTTAAAACAGGTCGAGTTTGGGATAAAACATTTAAATCTGGAGAATCTCTTGAGGGGGCGGATGTAACAGAATGCGATATGCAGTACCTTTATAATGATGGTGAATATTGGCACTTCATGGAACCTGACACGTTTAATCAACATCAGGCTGATAAGAAGGTTATTGGGGATTCTGGGTTATGGCTTAGTGAGCAAGATACTGTAATGGTGACACTTCATAATGGTATCCCATTATTAGTAACGCCAGCTAATCATGTAGAGCTTGAGATCATAGACACCGACCCAGGCTTAAAGGGGGATACTGCTCAGGGTGGAACTAAGCCAGCTATATTAAGTACTGGTGCGACGATCAAGGTACCACTTTTTTTAAATATAGGTGAGGTTGTTAAGGTTGACACACGAACTGGAGAATATATCAGTCGTGCTTAATTTATTGATAAATATTTTTTTCTTATGAGTTTTTGGAAGCCAACGGCAACGACTAAAACTCTTAAGTCCCGAGCTAATCTATTTTCTAGTATCAGAAAATTTTTTCATGAGAGGGAGATTTTGGAGGTTGAAATACCCATCTTAGGAAAAACAGGCGTGACGGATGCCTACATTGATTGTTTTGAGGTTGATTCGGCTGGTGAAACCAAATACTTGCAAAGTTCACCCGAATATTTCATGAAAAGACTGCTTGCATCAGGTTCCGGTTCAATCTATTCGCTTGGAAAAGCATTTCGTGCAGAGGAGGTTGGCCGTTATCATCAGCCTGAGTTTACTCTTTTAGAGTGGTATCGACTTGATTTTAATGAGCATCAGTTAATGAAGGAGGTTGCAGATCTCATAAGCAGTCTAGGAATAGATTCTGAATACCAAACTATAAAATACTTAGATGTATTTGAAAAAGTGACTAGTCTTAATCCGCATAAAGCACCACTCAAAGATCTACAAAAATTGGCATCAGTTGCCTCAAATACTGATTTTTTTGGAGAAGATAGAAATAACTGCCTAAATTTAATATTTAGTGTTTGTATTGAACCAAAGCTGCCGAGGGGCCTAGTATTTGTTTATGACTACCCGGAATGTCAGTCCGCTTTAGCGCAACTGAAAAAAGATCCTGAGGGTAATCATGTAGCTAGACGCTTTGAGGCATATTTAGACCAGTTAGAACTTGCTAACGGATATGTTGAGCTCAACGATCCAAAAGAGCAAATGGTACGCTTTTCTAAAGACTTAATTATTCGTGAAAAATTAGGAAAAAAAATTATTCCTGTTGATACAGACCTTTTAGAATCTATGAAGTTTGGGTTACCTGTATGTGCTGGTGTAGCGATTGGTGTAGATAGACTGTTAATGAAATTGTTAAATTTAGATCAAATCTGTGAAGTGATTCCATTTGGTTCTATCGGGGTTAATTCTACCCATGAGTAAATTATTACAAAATGATAAGTTACCCGCTATTTTTCTCATGGGGCCAACAGCTTCAGGAAAAACAGACTTAGCAATAGAACTATATAAATGTTTACCTGTCGAAATAATTAATGTCGACTCCTCTCAGATTTATAAAGGTATGGATATAGGCTCAGCAAAACCTACTAGAGAAGTTTTGAATAAAGTGCCTCATCGACTGATAGGTATTCGAGACCCCTCAGAAGCATACTCTGCTGCAGATTTTGTAAGAGATGCTAGACAAGAGATGAAAGACATTACTGAACAGGGACGCATTCCTCTGCTTGTAGGTGGAGCCATGTTATATTTTAAGGCTCTTCTGGATGGCTTAGCAGATAACCCACCTGCAGATCTTTTGATACGTCAAAAAATTGAAGAAGACGCGAAAAAATATGGATGGCCTTATCTTCATGCAAAACTTAAAAAGGTCGACCCTATATCGGCAAAGGGCTTGCACCCAAATCATTCTCAGCGTATTCAACGCGCCTTAGAAATTTTTCAAATAACAGGTAAGCTACCATCAGCTATCAAAAAAAATCAAAAGGAAAATGGAAGTATAATAAGCCCCATATCTAAAGATTATAGGATTATACAAATAGCACTGATGCCCCTTAGGAGGGCTCATTTGCATCAAAGGATCGAGCAACGATTCAAGGCAATATTAAATTCAAATTTTAAAGCTGAAGTTAAGTTACTTTTCGATCGGGAAGACATTCATAAGGATCTTCCCGCTATTCGCGCTGCTGGGTATAAGCAAATGTGGGAGTATTTATCAGGAGAATTTGAGTACAGTGATATATGTCAGCTTAGTGTTGCAGCGACCAGACAGCTTGCAAAACGCCAACTTACTTGGTTAAGAAAGTGGCCTGATTTACATCAAATTCAGGTTGATTACACAAGTGGTGGAAAATTCTCTTCTCAAGAAGTGTTATCCGATTGTTTGGGCATATTAGATGGCGAATCCATATACACTGATCCGCGTCAGTAGTATTATATTTAAATAGATTTCAGTTTATAAAAAATTTTCAGTTACAGGAGTATCTTTGTGCCCAAAGGTCAAAATCTTCAAGACCCTTTTTTGAATGTTTTAAGAAAAGAACAGATGCCAGTCTCCGTTTTTCTTGTAAATGGAATTAAATTGCAAGGACAAATAGAGGCTTTTGATCAATTTGTAATAGTGCTAAAGAATACAGTAAATCAAATGGTATATAAGCATGCCATCTCTACTATTGTGCCTACCCGTTCCGTTGAGTTGCCAGAAATTAAAATAGTTGAAACAACTAATGATTAAGCAATTAAAAATAGGTGATTTTTAATTGTTTTTTGAGCGCCCAAGTTCTGGTGAGCTTGCTATCCTAGTACACTTGAACCTTGACAGTGAGAATGAGCCAGAAGATCCAAGAGAATTTGAGGAGCTAGTTATTTCTGCAGGTGGTGACCCTGTCGCGCTGATCGTTGGATCTAAGAATACTCCTCATCGAAGGTATTTTGTTGGTACTGGCAAACTGGATGAAGTGAAACAGGCAGTTTTTGAGCATTGCGCAAATCTTGTAATATTTAATCATAGTTTATCTCCTAGTCAAGAAAGAAATTTAGAAAGCGAATTAGAGTGCCGTGTATTGGATAGAACAGGCCTCATTCTAGATATTTTTGCACAAAGAGCACTTACGCATGAAGGTAAACTGCAGGTCGAACTTGCACAGCTACAACATATGTCAACAAGACTTGTTCGTGGTTGGACTCACTTAGAGCGGCAAAAAGGAGGTATAGGTCTTCGGGGGCCTGGGGAAACCCAACTGGAAACCGATCGAAGATTATTGCGTTATCGGATAAGATCTATTTTAAAGAGATTGGCAAAAGTTCGAAGCCAAAGAGATCAAGGCCGCCGTTCTCGTGATCGCGCAGAAATATCAACTATTTCTTTAGTTGGATATACGAACGCAGGAAAATCAACTTTATTTAATAGACTTTGTGCAGCTAATGTTTACGTTGCTGATAAGCTTTTTGCAACTCTTGATCCGACTATGCGGCGTATAGAGCTAGATGATGTAGGTCCAGTTATATTAGCTGATACAGTAGGTTTCATCAGCCATTTGCCACACAAGCTAATAGAAGCTTTTAAGGCTACACTAGAAGAAACTGCGAGTGCCAAATTACTTTTGCATGTAGTAGATGCTCCTTCTGAAATGCGAAGAATAAATATCAAACACGTTAATGATGTTTTGTCTGAAATTGATGCAATAGGCCTTCCAACATTGATGGTTTTTAATAAAATTGATTTACTCGAGTGCTCTAAGGAAAGAATCGATCGAGATGAAGATGGAAAGCCAATTGCAGTATGGTTGTCAGCTAAAACTGGATCAGGCTTTGAGTTATTATTTCAGGCAATTTCAGAGATCTTGGTTCAAGATATGATGTTCGATAGACTCAGGCTTGACTCAAGCATGGGAAAATTAAGATCTATATTATACGAAAATAACGCAGTTATTGAAGAGCAGCTTGAAGATAATGGAGATTTTTTATTGGATGTAAGAATCCCCAAAGCAAATTATTTACGTATATTGAGAGGAGTAAAAATTAATCCTGATCAACTAAGAGTTTCGCCCTAAATAATTATATTCGTTTAATAGTATTTTTTAGTCTTGAATTAATAGTATTTAATTGGAGGCAGAGTACAATTAGTAAGTTACATAAAAATATAGCAAAACATGGAGACAGTTATGGCTTGGAACGAACCTGGTGATGGTAAAGACCCTTGGGGTGGAAAAAGTGGAAGTGGTGGCCCCCCTGATCTAGACGAGGCACTTAAGAAATTCTGGTCACGCATAAATAAAATCTTTGGATCTGGTGGCGGTACCGGAAAAAAATCTAGCGGTGAAGGTAATAAGAGTGTGATAAGTCTTATTATCATCGTTGCTTTAGTGGGTTGGGCTGTATCTGGCTTTTACCAAATCGATGAGAAAGAACAAGCCGTTGTCTTACGTTTAGGTAAGTATATAGATACCATGGGTCCTGGGCTCCACTGGAACCCAACTTTGATAGATAAGGTCACTAAAGTTCGTGTTACTGAAGAGCGCCAATATTCGAGCCAAGGACAAATGCTCACAGAAGATGAAAATATTGTAGAGTTGCCATTAACCGTACAATACAATATTAGTGACGTGAAAGCTTTTGTGCTTAATGTTAAGGCTCCAGAGCTCAGCTTGCGACAAGCTGCCGATGCCGCATTACGTCATGTAGTAGGTAGCAGTAAGTTAGATGAAGTGGTATCTACTGGCCGTCTTAAAATTGGTGATGAGGTTCAGCTTAGACTTCAAACCTACCTTGATAACTATGGCACTGGTATAAAAGTTAGAAAAATTAATATTCAGGAAGCCAAGCCACCTAGTCAGGTGAAGGCGGCATATGATGACGTCATCAAGGCTCGAGAAGATAAAGAAAGGCTTATTAATGAGGCTCAAACTTATTCTAATGGAATAATTCCTGAAGCGAGAGGTCAAGCTCAACGGCAGATCGAAGAAGCTAACGGTTATCTAGAGCAAGTGGTAGCTGAAGCGCAGGGTGAATCAAAAAGATTTGAGTTACTATTATCAGAATATAATAAAGCACCACAAGTTACTCGTCAGCGAATATATCTAGACACTATGGAAAAAGTGATGGGTAATAGTACAAAAGTGTTAGTCGATGTGGAAGGTGGAAACAATATGCTTTACTTACCATTAGATAAGATTATGGAATCAAGTAAATCTCAGACGAAACTGCCACCGTATGGATCAAATAGTGTTAATCAAAGTTACAGCGATCAAAACAGTCGACAGAATTCAGCTAGATCAAGGAGCCGTTAAATGAGTATTCGTCCTTTACCTGTAGTGCTGTTAATAGCGCTAGTCTTAGTTTTTACTAGTACTTTGTATGTCGTCCAAGAAACAGAACTTGCTGTTAAGTTGCGCTTTGGTCGACTTATAGAGACTAATATTCAGCCAGGGTTGCACTATAAAATCCCTTTTGTTGATAAGGTAAGAAAGTTCGATTCTAGGGTATTAACATTAGATGCTGATCCCGCTAGTTTTTTTACTGTAGAAAAGAAAAGATTAATAGTTGATGCCTTTTCCAAATGGCGAATCGTTGATGTAGATGTTTACTATAGGTCAACTGGTGGTAATCAAATTGTAGCTCAGGAGCGTTTAGCTAGTCGTGTCAATGATGGCTTACGTAACCAGTTTGGAGCAAGAACCTTAAATGAAGTAGTTTCTGGTGAGCGAGATGAGCTGATGAAAAACTTAGCTGATAAGCTTAATAAAACTCTTCCTGAATCTTTAGGTGTCAGAGTAGTAGATGTTAGAATTAAGGGTATTGATTTACCCTCAGAAGTAAGCGAGCAGGTCTACAGAAGAATGAAGGCGGAGCGGGAAAAAGAAGCAAGAATACTCCGCTCCGAGGGTGGCGAATCAGCTGAAAAAATTCGTGCAGATGCAGATCGACAGAAAACAATCTTGTTAGCCAATGCCTATCGTGTTGCCGAACAAACACGGGGTAAGGGCGATGCGGAAGCAACCTCTACCTATGCTTCTGCTTATACTAAAAACCCAGAGTTGTATGCTTTTATAAGAAGTATGACCGCTTATGGGAACTCTTTTTCAAATAAAGGAGACGTGCTCTTAGTAGATCCAAAGAGTGATTTCTTTCGTTATTTGAATAGCCAAACAGGCCAATAATTTTAAATGTAGCTAAGCTGATCAGCATGTAATGCTGTATCTTTAATGATAAGTTTTAAGAATGCATAAATGCACCCTTAAAGGTTGTAAAATTTCACGGCCGGGGTTAACCCGGTTTTTTTTGTGATTCATGAATAAATTTAGATTAAGCAGGTAAATTTAATGACTGAAATAAATCAGTGGTTATTACCAGATGGAATTGAAGATATACTCCCTAAGCAGGCCCTAGAGATGGAAAATCTCAGGCGAAAAGTTTTAGATTTGTATCATTCTTGGGGCTATGATTTAGTTGTGCCACCTCTAGTTGAGTTCACTGAATCCCTTTTAAGCGGAACTGGTTCTGATCTTGATTTAATGACATTTAAGTTAACTGATCAATTAAGTGGAAGGGCGATGGGGGTTCGTGCTGATTTAACCCCCCAGACAGCCCGCATGGATGCTCACAGCTTACAACGTAAAGGACCTAGTCGTTTGTGCTATGTAGACACAGTTCTTTATACAAAACCTCGTCACCCACTTGAAAGTCGATCACCAATTCAAATTGGTGTCGAACTATATGGTGAATCAAGATTAGCTGCTGATATCGAAGTTATTAGGCTCATGATTGAAACACTAGGTTTAGTTGGTTTAAAAAGCCTCCGTTTGGATCTCGGACATGTGGGTATATATGAGAGCTTTATCGAAGCACTAAGCCTATCTAGTCAGCAAGAAAAAGAATTATTTAATTTGGTTCAAAGTAAAGCTATACCTCAACTCAACTCTTGGATCTCTTCAAACATTAAAGATAATGTGTATGCGCAAATGATAAAATCTCTCGTTGGCCTAGTAGGGGACATTTCTATTCTTGATACCGCTAGAAAGTTGTTAGCCGATGCGCCCGCAGAGGTTGAGCTCGCATTGGACGAACTTCAAGCTGTTGCTGATGCCTTAAAAATAAGTAGTCCTGATTTAGAGCTTTGCTTTGATTTAAGTGAATTACGAGGCTACCACTACCATACAGGATTAGTTTTTGCCGTTTATACACAAGGTATGGGCCAGGCTATTGGTAATGGTGGCAGGTATGATCATGTAGGTGAAAGCTTTGGTAGATCACGAGCGGCAACTGGCTTCAACATGAATCTAAAAACACTTGTTCAATTTGATCAGAACGAAAAAGTTACAATTTCAGGTATATTTGCGCCAGCGATGGATGGTAATGATCAGCACGATATAATACAAAAATTACGTCTTACTGGTAATCGTGTCGTAAGGGGCTTCGCTGGCCAAGAGCCGGATTTTGAGGAACTGGGCTGCGATAGGCAATTGGTTTTAGTAGATAAAGAGTTTCAAGTTATTCCTGTGTAGTTAATTTTTAATTAGTCCAGAGAAATTAGATGGGTAAAAATGTTGTTGTTCTTGGCTCCCAATGGGGGGACGAGGGTAAAGGTAAAATAGTTGACTTATTGACTGACCAGGCTAGCTTAGTTGCTAGATTTCAAGGCGGTCATAATGCTGGCCATACTTTAGTTATAGATGGCAAGAAGACAATACTCCATCTTATTCCTTCTGGAATTCTTCGTGATAACGTAACTTGTTTGATTGGGAACGGAGTGGTTCTATCCCCCGATGCATTATTAGAGGAAATGGAGGAATTAAATCAACAAGGTGTACCTGTAAGAGAAAGACTAAAAATTTCTCCATCTTGCCCGCTAATATTACCGATACATATAGCCCTTGATCAGGCTAGAGAAAGAGCCAAAGGTAAATCTAAGATTGGCACTACAGGCAGAGGTATTGGTCCAGCTTATGAGGATAAGGTAGCTCGAAGAGGCGTTCGGCTTGGTGATATATTTAATAAGGATCAGTTTGCAATCAAACTAAAAGAATTGATGGATTATCATAATTTTATACTTACTTCATTTCATGGTGAAAGTGCAATTAATTTCGATGAAACACTCAATAAAGCCTTATTTTGGGCAGAAAATTTAAAATCTATGGTTGGTGATGTGACTAATTCTCTTCATTCAGCCAGAGAGCTTGGAAAAAATATAATGTTTGAGGGTGCACAAGGGTCATTACTGGACATTGATCACGGCACCTATCCTTTTGTAACTTCTTCTAATACCACTGCTGGTTCTGCAGCAACTGGAAGTGGTTTTGGTCCTTTATATTTAGACTACGTTTTAGGCATTACCAAGGCTTATACTACGCGTGTTGGATCTGGCCCTTTTCCTACCGAATTATTTTGCGATATTGGCAGGTATCTAGGTGAGAAGGGACACGAACTAGGCGCTACAACAGGAAGAGAGCGTCGCTGTGGTTGGTTCGACGCAGTCGCTCTCCAGCAAGCTGTTCGTATTAACTCTATTTCCGGAATCTGCTTAACAAAATTAGATGTGCTGGATGGAATGAAAAGTATCAAAATATGCACTTCATATGAAAGCAAAGAAGGTAAAAAAATATCATTTCCGCGCCATGCCGATGATTATGAGCATCTGATCCCTATCTATGAAGAAGTTTCTGGTTGGAAAGAGTCAACAGCAGGAGTCAGTTGTTTCGACGATCTTCCAACTAATGCTAGAAAATATATTGAACGAATTGAAGGTTTACTCAATATTCCTGTAGACATTATCTCTACTGGCCCCGATCGATCTGAAACTATCGTTTTGCGACACCCATTCGATTAATAAGAAAAAAGATATCAAGACAATCACGCAGAAAAACAAACTAAAAAAATATTTTGAAAAATTACTTCTAGTAGAAAAATTTCTATTCTGAACTGAATTAAATGGCTTTAATCTCAGATATTGCATTAAGAATTGTTTTTGCATCACCGTTTATGTTTGAGTCTGGTGCCAGCTCTGGCCATAAAGATGAAAGCTTATCCACAATGTTTATTATGCTTAATAGTCTCTGTTTCTGAGATTCATCTTCTGTTGATGTACCCATTAAAATATTTTTTGCCATCGTTGTGAATCCAAGGGCATCTTGATATTCGTATTTATTTTCAACCTTACTATTTACAATACCTACAGCATATTCGTCTGCTGCAATTTCTAATAAAGAAATAACTAGCTCAATTTTTTTATCAACAGAACCGCTTGTTTGGTTAGTAAACTCTTCATTCTTACTAATAGCTTTGAGTAAGCTTTGATAATGTGTACTGATGGTTTTTAGCGACTCTTCGTCTTCAACAGAGGATGCCAAATCTTCTAATTCAGAGGCGAATCCTGGGGCACCTTTAACCAAAAAAGTCGGAATCATAGCTCCATATAGTTCACTTTTTGGATGCTTCATATGCATTTTTGCATTGTCTATATTAGATGCTTTATAAAGCTCAATACCTACCCACAGGTGACCTTTCATTAAGTTAATATTTGCTAGGTATTCATTATCATCAGTAATTATTTTTGGTGTTTCATCCCTTTTGTCATCATGCCCATCACCATGATGACTTGCAAATGCAGAATATCCAATTGTCAAAAAAAGAATTATGGTTGTTATAATATTTTTTTTCATAGCAGTAACTTCTTTATTTAAAAGTAAAATTTTCTCCACATTCTTACCCCGAAGAATAGGGACAAGATCCATAAAATTACTTCTGGGTAGCTAGGATTGCTGTTGTAGCCAAAGAATCCTTTCAAAAAAACGCCAACTCTGCCTTTATCATGCAATAAATGAGTATATTTATTTTTCCCATTTATATTATATGAGTAAAAAAATGATTCTTCAGCTTCATGCTTGGGTTTTAATATATTCCAAACTCTAGGGATCTCAGCTTTTTCTTTTATACCAAAAGTTTCAAGATGATCACCTTTTACAACAAACTCTTCTACTTCATGCGTGCCATATGCAACCATTCCAGAAGCAAATATCACCAGCATAAAAGTTGTTGTTCTGAAGAATAGCTTAAGATTTATTTTTCTTCCTTGAATAACTATTGCATACCCAATTAATACAGCAATTATCATACCTGCAAAGAACCCTAGGTATGAGAAACTACCAGACATATTAAAACTTCCCATTAGAAATAAGGCTGTTTCGAATCCTTCACGTAAAATAGCAAAAAATACAACTAAAAATATCCCCCATCCAGCAGCTTCAATTGCTTCATTTGTTTTTTGCTCCATAACCGTTCTCTGGCTTACATACTTAGATAACCAAAATATTACATACCATAATAGTAAAGCAGTGATGTACATACTAATGCCTTCAAAGAGCGACTGGATAGATGCGTTACCTATCAACTCTTTGGCAATATTTATAGCGAAAGCAACACCAGCACTAGCAATAATTGCCGAAAAAACTGCCAACCAAAGCTGTTTGATTTCTTTTTTTAAGTTATTTTTTTCTAAGAGGGTGTATATGATACCAACTATTAAGCAAGCCTCTAAACACTCTCTAAAAGTTATAATAAATTCATTCATATTTATTTTTTTCAAATTTAAATTTATATAATTATTTTAAATGAGAATTATTATCATTACAACAAATCAGTGCAAGCAATGAAAACAAAGATTTTAATTTTTTATGCGCTGCTTTGAAAATTAAAGGCTATTTTTTCCAGGATCTATTTATTGTCCCAGTACAAATATCGGAGTTGTTATTTTTTATATTTTTAAAGTGATGCTTGAGCATCAGCTCGACAACGGGAAAAGCTAAATCTTTCCAAGGGATATCATTTTCTGTAAAAAATTTAACCTCTAGGGACTCAATACCTGGACAATATGAACCGTCGATGACATCACCTTGATAAAATATATATACCTGATTAATGTGAGGCAGGTCAAATATTCCGTAAAAAATAGGGTTTTCTATAGAAGCGTGAGCCTCTTCTTCTGATTCCCGAAGTGCTGCTTCTAAGCAAGTTTCGTTATTTTCCATGAATCCAGCCGGGAGTGTCCAGAATCCAAGACGGGGTTCGATAGCTCTTCGACATAATAAAACTTTGTTATCAAAAATTGGAACACAGCCAGCTATGATTTTTGGATTTTGATAATGTATAGCATCACAGTTTTCACAAACAGCGCGTTTTCGGTTGTCTCCAATAGGAATTTTCAGGCTAGTGGCATTACCGCAATCGCTACAATAATTCATAAGACTCCGTCGTTGTAATGAGTTGCTATCAAGTATATATAAATGTTGATAAAAATTGCTATATTGTTCTAACTCAGTTTTTTTAAGTTGTAACCTGAAGAAAATTATTCAATAATTTAGTTAGAAGTATCCATAATCTTGGTATAAAAATGACTGGTATTATTCCATCGCCCTGCGTTTCAATTTGCTCCATGAATGAGGAGGACCTCTGTGTTGGTTGCTATCGTAACTCCCGCGAAATTAGAGAGTGGATGCTGATGGAGGATGCTGAGCGCTCTGAGGTTATAGAAGCTGCTTTTCAGCGAGCAAAAAAAAATAACCCTTTTGCTTAAAAATACACTGTATCAAAAAACTAACCTTTGATTGGTTAAAATAAACCCATCTAGTCTTCATCCTCTTCTTGTTCGCACTTCATTTTTTTAACAAGTTGCCTAACTTGTAATTTAGCTACACTTTTGTCACTTAGAGCTATTGTCTCAATACGATAATTTTCTATTGACAGAGATACATTGCCATCAGGTATGTTTTCTAAATACTCTAAGACAAGACCACTTAAAGTTTTCGGCCCATCAGTTGGAAGATTCCAGCCAGCTTCTTTGTTTATTTCTCTTATGGTCTGAGATCCGTCAATTTCAAAAAAATCATTCTTAATTATAGCCATTCCAGTTTTTTCATCTTCAGCTTTATTTGTAGTAAAATCACCTACAATTTCTTCTAAGATATCCTCTAGAGTAACAAGTCCCTCAATTTCACCATACTCATCAACAACCAATGCAATTCTGCGCTGATTCAACTTAAAGTTTAATAATTGTTTGTTGAGAGGTGTATTTTTTGGCACAAAATATGGCTCACGAGCAAATCTCTTAATAGCCTTTTGAGTTAGACCTTCTCCATCCATACGAAGTAATCTAGGTACGGTTTTCATATGAAGGATACCCTCAATTTGATTGATGTCTCCTCTATAGATTGGAATACGCGTATAACCACAATCAATAATAGTATCTAGGATGCCTTCCTTTTTATTATCCAAGTTCAACCCTACTATTTCATTACGAGGAACCATGATGTCATTCACGGTTATCTCCTCAAGATCCAAAATATTAATTAACATATTTTCATTTTCGGGTGTTTTTTTACTTGATATACCCACCACAGTTCGAAGCTCATCTTTACTTAGGCTGTCGTCTCTACCTTTGTTTGGGTTGATTCCAAAAATTCTTAATAGTCCATTCGAAAGCTGATTAACTATCCATACAAAAGGGTAAAATATTATTAAGAGGGGCCTAAGTATATGACTAGAGAAAAAAGCGATACCCTCTGGATGTAAAGCTGCTACGGTTTTTGGGGTTACTTCGGCAAATATGAGCACTACTAGTGTCAGAAGTATTGTGCCAAAAAATATACCAGCATCACCATAAAGTCGAATCGCTATGACTGTTGCAATTGCTGAGCAAAGTATATGAGTAAGATTATTTCCTATTAAAATTATTCCGATCAGCTTATCTGGTCGCGCTAAAAGCTTATAGGCTTTGCGAGCACCCCGATGTTTTTTTCTCAGATTATCTAAACGATATCGGTTGAGAGACATCATTGCGGTTTCTGAGCTGGAAAAAAAAGCTGATAATATTATTAGGCCACAGAGAATAGAAAATAAGAGCCCTATAGGAGTGTCGTTCAAAGAAGAAAAAACCTTTTTTACTTTTGGATTGTACATGTTGAAGAAATTTTTCTAGATTAGCAAGCGTTCCATTAATACCTTGATTTGCTAATATCGTCTTAGATGGCATTAAACTCCTTATAATCAAGGATTGGAGAGCAACACCTCTAAAACAAACTTCGTGCCCCAGTAAGCCAGAGCTAAGGTGCCGAACCCAACTAAAGTCCACCTTATAGCTGTCTTTCCTCTCCATCCTCTGAAATGCCGACCCCAAAGTAAGATAGCAAAAAATATCCAAGAGAAAAGTGAAAAGAATGCTTTGTGAGCAAGGTGTTGAGCAAAGAGGTCTTCGAAAAAAATTAAGCCTGTTGCTAGTGATAGCGTTAGTAAGCCAAATCCTGCCCATAGTGTTTCGAATAAAAGAGATTCCATTGTCTGAAGTGATGGAAGAATTTGCGGAAAATTTCCGAAATGTTTACGTCTCAATCTCCATTCTTGAAGAGCTAAAAATAGCGCCTGGAATGCTGCAATAGTGAGCATGCTAAACGATAAGATCGAAAGAAAAATATGAAATCCTACTTGAGTTGAAACTAAAGGGGTATCGATTCCTACAGTTTTGGTTTTCATAGCAATTGTTGTCATGGCGATCGATAAAATTAGAGCACTCAGGGGGAAAAGCAATAAGACACAATCTTGGCACTTTCGTTTGAAGCTACTAGCCAGGGCAATACAATTAACTGCAAAAATTATAATCGTTATAATTGAAATAAGACTAAAAGTAACACCCTGATCAGTTAGCATCCATTTTAGGCTCGCATAGCCATGAAGAGAAACTGCTAAAAAAGAAAGAAAAATTATTACAGCAGGATTTTGACTAACTTTTTTGCTTAACTGCAGTGCTTGATAGAGCGCTGTAACCAAATAAAATATTATTGATGCGGCGGCTATTAACATAGTATTTTCTATTTCACTTATTTAATGGAAATCATAATTTTATAGTTTTTCATATGTATTGTTCGGCGAAAATAGGTCTAAAAATTAGCCGTTTGTAAAAAATATGGAATCGCACAGTAAGATAGTATTTTAAACTGAGTCCAAAAAAAGTTTGTTAACATTAGTTAATAACAATATAAGTTAAAAACTAATAAAAATCCAAAAAAGACTAATTTTAATTATATTAAAAAAATAAGATATAATAATTCCTTAACACGTCAATTGTGCAACTGAAAATTAACTATGGCTATTTTTCAAAATCTTAGTGATCGTCTATCCAATACCTTAAAGAAAATTTCTGGAAAGGCACATCTTTCTGAAGAAAATATTAAGGAGGTTCTCAGAGAGGTCCGTATGGCTCTACTTGAGGCAGACGTAGCTCTTCCTGTTGTTAAGAAATTAATTGAGGATCTAAAACAAAAGGCTTTAGGGAAAGACGTTAATCAAAATCTTAATCCGAGCCAGCAGTTTTTAAAAATTGTTCAACTTGAATTAGAAAGCTTGATGGGTGATTGTAATGAGGAACTGAATCTTGCTGCACAGTCTCCAGCTGTCGTTTTAGTAGCCGGCCTACAAGGTGCTGGTAAAACTACTTCTATCGCAAAGTTAGCAAATTTTCTTATTAAAAGAAAAAAGAAAAAAGTTATGGTGGTTAGTGCAGATATATATCGTCCTGCAGCAATAAAGCAACTGGAAGTCTTGGCTGGCCAAGTAGATGCTGAGTTTCATCCAAGTCAGCTTTCAGAAAATCCTGTCGATATTGTTTCAGGAGCACTCAAGTCCGCTAAAATTAAGTTTATGGATGTTTTACTTGTTGATACTGCAGGCCGACTCCATGTGGATGACGAGTTGATGAGCGAGATTAAGCTGATTCATGCAGCAGTCAATCCTATAGAAACACTCTTTGTTGCTGATGCCATGATTGGGCAGGATGCAGTTATCAGTGCTAAAGCTTTTAATAACAGCTTGCCCTTAACTGGAGTAATTCTTACTAAAGTAGACGGTGACGCTCGTGGTGGTGCGGCTTTATCAATTCGGCAAGTTACAGGAAAGCCAATAAAATTCCTGGGAGTTGGAGAAAAAATAGATGCCCTAGAACCATTTTATCCAGAACGCATAGCATCTAGAATACTCGGTATGGGTGATGTTATGTCGCTCATCGAAGAGGTAGAAGAAAAGGTTGATCGAAAAAAAGCAGATCATCTTGCAAAAAAAGTTTCACAAGGCAAAAAATTTGATCTGAATGATTTGAGAGATCAATTACAGCAAATGAAAAGTATGGGTGGTCTATCAGGCATGATGGAAAAATTACCTGGGTTGGGTAATATGCCGCAAATAAATGCAAAGCCAGACATAGCAAATAACTTTTCTCGAATGGAGTTCATTATTGACTCAATGACTCCCATAGAGCGAAGAAAACCAGAAATTTTAAATGGTTCTCGAAAGAGAAGGATTACAAAAGGTTCCGGTACGACCTTGCAAGACCTAAATCGTTTGCTTAAACAACATAAGCAGATGGGTATGATGATGAAGAAAATGAAGGGTAAAGGGATGCAACGAATGATGAAGGGAATGTCTGATGTTTCCTCACCCCTAGGTGGAGGTTCATTTCCGGGAGGAAACGGTAAGTTCCGTCTCTAAAAAGAATCTCTATCACCAGATTAACTGAACATAGCTTAACCTAAAACTATACATATAGAAATCTTTTGGATATAATTCCGCGCCTTAGAATCTACTGGGTTTTTTATCGGATTTTGACAAATGTATCTACGCATCCAATAAGCCAGTTATTCGAAATAATAATAAATAACAAAGAGAAGCTTCATGGTAACAATTCGTTTAGCTCGTGGGGGGTCTAAAAAGCGCCCTTTTTATCACATCCATGTTACTGACAGTCGCCAAGCAAGAGACGGCAAGTACATAGAAAGAATTGGGTTCTTTAACCCTGTTGCACGCGGAGAAGAAGAGCGTCTTCGTGTCGATACGGATCGGGTTCAACATTGGATAGGTTTGGGAGCAGGTGTTAGCGACCGAGTCTCGCGTTTAATGAAAGAGTTTGCTGCAGCTTGATGCTGACATTTTCTGACTAAAGTGAGCTCAATTAATTCTTTTTCAGAATCCATTGCCCCATCATCTCCTGTTATTGTTGGCCGTATTACCACGGTTCATGGAATTAAAGGCTGGGTGAAAATACACTCTTATACTGAAGATCCAGAAAAAATTCTTCAGTACAAACCTTGGTGGCTAGACACAAGTGAAGGCTGGAAAAAAATTGAAGTCAATGCATATAAAGTAGCAGGCCAAAATCTGATTATTCAAGTATGTAATTTTGATGATAGAGATATTGCTCGACAAGAGTTATGTCAAAGAGACATAGCTGTAGAACGATCAGAGTTCCCAAAGTTAGATGTGAGCGAGCACTATTGGTATCAACTTAAGGGTCTAAGGGTTGCTACAAACAAAGAATCAGTTGATCTTGGGGTAGTTGTTGGCTTGATGCAAACTGGAGCAAATGATGTCCTTCAAATCAAAGGTGATGCCCATAGCTTGGATCTTAAGGAAAGATTACTTCCGTGTACAAAACAGGTAATTTTATCTGTAAATCTTAAATCTAATAAGATCGAGGTGAACTGGGATCCTGAATTTTAATAGGTGTAAAAAATTACTAAGATTGAGATATGAGCTAACATTTTGGCTATGAAAATAGGTATAGTCACATTATTTCCTGAAATGTTTGATGCTCTACTTAATTATGGTGTAACCAGCCGAGCCTTAGAACGTGGTTTTTTTGATGTCGAGTGCTTCAATCCGAGAAAATATTCTACTGATCAGCACCAGACTATAGATGATAGATCATACGGTGGTGGCCCAGGAATGGTGTTAATGATTGAGCCACTTCGACAGTCGATTAATGAGGCGAGAGAGTGGATAGGAGGCAAGGCCAAAGTTGTTTATTTATCGCCCCAAGGAAGAGTTCTAGATCAAAGTGGCGTAAAATCTTTAGCTGTTGAATGTGATATAATTTTAGTATGCGGACGATATGAAGGAATAGATGAAAGACTCATTGAGTTAGAGGTGGATGAGGAGTGGTCTATTGGTGATTATGTTTTGAGTGGTGGAGAACTTCCAGCTATGGTGATAATGGACACAATAGTCCGTCAAATCCCAGGTGTGCTTGGTGACAGTAAGTCCGCTGAACAAGATTCTTTTTCTGCAGGTTTATTGGATCATCCACATTATACGAGACCTGAGTGTTATGAGAATTTAAAAGTACCAGATACTCTTTTGTCAGGTAATCATGAGAATATCAGGCGATGGCGACTAATGGCATCTTTAAAAAGAACATTAGAAAGACGCCCAGATTTAATAGCTAGAGTGAAACTTAACGAAGAGCAACAAGAAATACTTGATAGTATAACTAAATATGGTATTTCAAGAGAGTCGACCGATGAAAGCGATTAGATTGCTATCCTCTCTGTTCGACGCTACTCAAAAAGGTGATGACACCAAATTATAAAAGCTGAGGAGCAAACAATGAGCGGAAAAAATTCAATTATAGCAGCAATAGAAGCAGAACAGATGACAAAAGATTTACCACAATTTTCTGTTGGTGATACCATTATTGTTCAGGTTAAAGTTATTGAAGGTACTCGTGAGCGACTTCAAGCCTTTGAGGGTGTGGTTATCGCTAAGAGAAATCGTGCCTTAAACTCAGCTTTTACTGTACGAAAAATATCAAATGGTATTGGTGTAGAGAGAACATTTCAGACATACAGCCCACAAGTTGAAAGTCTTTCCGTATCTCGTCGTGGAGATGTCCGTCAAGCCAAGTTGTACTATCTGCGTGATCTTTCAGGTCGTAAAGCACGCATCAGAGAAAAGCTAAGCACGGAATAATTTAATACATCTAAATGAAGCAAAAGAAAGCGCTATTTATTAGCGTTTTTTTTTGTGTAAAATTGTTAAAATAATTATGAGATATTATTTTTAAGTCTTATTAACTTTATTTCATTACACTTAGACTTTAATTTTTTAGGCAATCTTAATAAAAATATGGCTATACCTAGCGCAAACAAAATAACTATCGATAACTATTTAGATGTTATTTGGATGGAAAAAGGCCTCAGTAAAAATAGTTTATATTCTTATGGGCGTGACCTAAAAAATTTTTCTCAATGGCTAGAACCTCTGGATATAGAGCTGCTTAGTGCTTCGCGTAGTAATATCCAAATGTATCTATCACACCGTTTTGAGCAAGGCTTGTCTGCAAGAACTACAGCTAGGCAGCTATCATGTTTGCGTAGTTTTTATCGTCATTTTTTACGTGAAAATATTATCATAGTCGACCCCACAGTATTAATTGATAATCCAAAATTAGGGCGTCCACTGCCTAAGAGTTTGTCTGAGCAGGATATTGAAGCATTGTTGGCTACCCCAGACACTGAAGACTCTTTAGGTTTAAGGGACAGAACAATGCTAGAAGTTTTGTATGCTTCTGGGTTAAGAGTCACAGAACTAGTGAGTTTAAGATTACATGAAGTTAATTTACGTCAGGGAATTGTGAGAGTTTTTGGTAAAGGTAGCAAGGAGCGTCTTGTTCCTTTGGGCGACGAAGCAATGAGCTGGCTGCAAAAATACATTAAAGACTCAAGACCTATATTACTCAATGGAAAACAAAGCGACATTTTATTCTTAAGTACCAGAGCCCAGCAGATGACGAGACAAACTTTTTGGCATCGACTAAAGATACACGTACGCGATGCACATATAGATAAGCAGATTTCTCCGCATACTCTGCGCCATGCTTTTGCGACCCACCTGCTTAACCATGGAGCTGATTTGAGAGTTGTCCAGTTATTACTGGGCCACAGTGACTTATCAACTACACAAATTTATACTCATGTTGCTAATAGTCGCATGAAAGAGTTACATACTGAGCACCACCCCAGAGGTTAAACTAAGTGTATCGAATTTTTTTTGGGAAAAATATGAATTCAAAATCTATCTATCTATCTATCTTAGTAGTGTTTTTATCGACTTTCTTTGCCGCCTCTACTTATGCAGACAATATTCCGATAGAAATTATCAAAAAAATCAAAGCTACACTTAATCTTTCTCGTCCAGACTTAAAATTTGGCGATGTCAAAAGAACGAAGATTTCTGGTCTGTATTCAATTAAGGTCGATTCTAACCAGTTCCTTTACGTGGGAGAAACCGGCGAATATTTAATAGCTGGAGATATGTACCAAGCAAAACCCAGAGGTTTTGTGCCTGTTATACCTGCGAGTACATTAGAGATGCGAATTAATATAATCAATGCGATTTCGAAAGACGACATGATAATATTTCCTTCATCTGGCGAAGTTAAAAAAGTTCTATATGTTTTCACTGACGTAGATTGTCATTTTTGTCGTAAATTTCATAATGATACCCTGCCTGATCTTAATTTGAGTGGTATCGAAGTGCGTTACCTTGCTTTTCCAAGAGCTGGTATTGGATCTAAATCCTACAAAAAAATGGCTTCTGCTTGGTGCGCCGAAGAAAAAACAAAAGCTTTGTCTTCTTTGAAGAATAGTGAAGCCATCAACGAATACATTTGCGATAATGATCCTGTTGGTCATCAGTATAGCCTCGGAAAAAAAATTGGAATCACAGGTACGCCTGCAATGTTATTGAAGGATGGGACTTTATTGATGGGTCATCGACCAGCAACAGAGTTACTAAAAATTATGGGATCTGATTAGGCGGATTGAAGGATATTTTAAGTGTTATATATTAAAATCTATTATCAATATTGACACTTACATTGCTGGCCACTATGGTTGCGAGGCTCCCATTTATAATAAGCTATTGTTTGTTGCAAAATAATTAAAGTGTTGTACTTACACATCTAAAACTAACATGCTTTTTAAGCATATAAACTAACTTTAAAGCTAGGGCGAATAGATTGAAATCTGTCAGTATTGGTATTTGTGGTCTGGGGACTGTGGGGTGCGGTACAGTTAATGTGCTAAATCGAAACTCCCAAGAGATAAGAGATAGATTAGGTTGTGAAATTTTAATATCACAGGTTGGATCTAGGCGTGATCCTCAAGATTGTGATTTGGCTGGAATCAGTTTCGTCAGAGATATATTTACTGTAGCCGAAAATCCAGATATTGATATTCTTGTAGAGCTTATTGGTGGTACTACGGTTGCTAAAGAGTTAGTTTTAAGAGCTATTCAGAATGGAAAACATGTTGTAACAGCCAATAAGGCTCTAATAGCTGAGCATGGTAATGAAATTTTTTGTGAGGCAAATAAAAAAGGCGTTACAGTTGCATTTGAGGCTGCTGTGGCTGGCGGAATTCCTATCGTAAAAGCTATCAGAGAAGGCCTAGTAGCTAATAATATTGAGTGGATTGCAGGAATTATTAATGGGACTTCTAACTTTATTTTAACTGAAATGAAGGATAAAAATCGTAGTTTCATTGATGCTTTACAAGAAGCCCAAGAGCTTGGTTATGCTGAAGCTGATCCAACTTTTGATATAGAAGGTATAGATGCAGCACATAAGCTGGTAATTATGGCTTCATTAGCTTTTGGACACTCTTTTAAGTTTGACAAAATATTTACTGAAGGGATAACTAAGATTGAGCCTCAAGATATTATGTATGCCGAGCAACTTGGATATCGTATCAAACACTTAGGTGTTGCTAGAAAAAGAAATAAAGCAATAGAATTGCGTGTTCATCCAGTATTAATTCCTGAAGAATGCTTAATAGCGAATGTAGATGGGGTGATGAATGCAGTACTAGTTAAGGGTGATGCCGTAGGAGCCACTATGTACTATGGATCTGGTGCAGGAGCAGAGCCAACCGCATCTGCAGTGATCGCTGATATTTGTGACCTTACGAGAACAATTGAGTGCAAACCAGAGCAACGAATACCCCATTTTGGCTTTAAGCATGATGCTTTGAAAGATACGAGAATACTCCCTATTTGTGAAGTAAAAACTGCTAGTTATATGAGAATTACTGCTCTGGATGTACCCGGTGTATTAGTCCAGATTACTAAAGCACTAAGCGAGGAAAATATAAGTATTGAAGCTATAATTCAAAAAGAGCCCGCAGCAGATAAGGAGCATGTGCAGTTGATACTTTTAACTAATAACACTGTTGAAAAATATATTGATGCTGCCGTTGAAAAAATTCAAAGTTTAGATGTAATAACAGGAAATATAATTAGAATAAGAGTTGAATCGTTAAGCTAATAACGCCATAAATAGTTTTTGTGAAAATAAAAAAATATAAGAAGTAGAAATTAAAAAGTTAAGTAGGTATCTATTGTGAAATACGTCAGTACTCGAGGAAAGTCTCCTGCATTGTCTTTTGAGGAAGCAATGCTAGCTGGTTTAGCCAGTGATGGCGGTTTATACGTGCCGGAAAAAATTCCTTATTTTTCTAAACACGAAATTTCATCATGGTCAGGTCTGTCGTATCAAGAGTTAGCTTTTAATGTAATGGCTCCTTTTATAGATGGCGAAGTTCCAGATGAAGACTTAAAAGCTCTCATTGATAAAACCTATAGTACTTTTCGACATGAAGCTATCGCTCCGCTAATACAAACGGCACACAACGAATTTATTCTTGAGTTATTTCATGGTCCCACTTTAGCCTTTAAAGACTTCGCACTGCAGTTCCTTGGTAATCTTCTTGACTATGTTCTGAAAAAGAAGAATCAGCGTGTAGTGATTATGGGCGCCACTTCTGGAGACACAGGATCTGCTGCAATTGAGGGATGTCGTCATAGCGAACACTTGGATATTTTTATATTACATCCTCATAATAGAGTATCGGATGTTCAGCGCAGACAGATGACGACAGTTTTACAAGATAATGTTTTTAATATAGCTCTTGATGGAAACTTTGATGATTGCCAAAATATGGTAAAAAGCAGTTTTGGCAATCAATCTTTTTTACCGGATGGCCGTCAACTCGTGGCAGTTAACTCTATAAATTGGGTTAGAATTATGGCCCAAATTGTGTATTATTTTTATGCAGGATTGGCACTTAACGCACCACATCGTCAAGTGTCTTTCTCAGTGCCTACTGGAAATTTTGGTGATATATTTGCCGGTTATCTTTCAAAACGTATGGGCCTACCGATAGATCAGCTAGTCATTGCTACTAATGCTAATGACATTCTTCATCGATGTATTGCCGATAATGACCATAGCCTTCAGACATTAGTCCAAAGTCTATCCCCATCTATGGATATCATGGTCTCTAGTAATTTTGAGAGAATGCTGTTTGATCTTTATGATCGTGACGGCCACGCTATAAACATTCTGATGTCTAATTTTAAGTTAGATGGGAAGTTAACTTTGAGTGATTCAGCTTTAATTAAAGCACGTGAACTATTTTCGAGTTATCGATTAGATGACAAGGCTATGACAAAGGTGATGTCCAACTTCTTTAAAACAACGGGGTATATTCTGGATCCTCATACAGCTATAGGGATAGACGCCGCTAGAAATGTAACCAAAAGGGGCGAAACCCCTATGGTATGCCTTGCCACAGCTCACCCTGCAAAATTTCCAGAATCGGCTCGTAAGGCTGGATTTGATTGCGATCCAGAGCTACCTCGCTATATGTCAGACTTGTTCGATAGGAAAGAAGAGTATTCCGTGTTACCCAATAGTATAAAAAATGTGCAAAAATACATAGCAGATAATATTTCCTAGCTGAAGTATTCTAAGAGCATTTTTTAATAGCATCGAGCACATAGTCGAAAACTTATTATGAATTTACGGAATACACTAAAAAATATAGGTTTACCCCAAGCAGTATTTTTATCTATATTAATCCATAGTGCATTTCTGATGAACTTTGAACATAAACTTCATCCAAAAATACAAAAAGATTTAGATGTAAGTTTTATGCCTGCAATCTTGGAGACTTCTGATCCTGTAATTCAAAAAAAATATATACCACTGACTAAGCATACATTAAAAAAATCTATGCAACAGAAAACGATTTTGCCTGATGAAAGCCTGTTGACTGAAAAAGAAGTCAAAAAAAATATAGCCAAAATGGAGGTAGAATCAAAGAAGCAAAAAAATCGACCACCTGAGCCGCCAATTTTGCTTAAAAGTGATAAAATAACCGGAAAACCTGGGGCAGACCGAGTAGCTGTTAATAAATTTATCGATTTATTATCCAAGCATATTGCTAAATTTCAACGATACCCAAGACATGCTCAAAGAAGAGGTTGGCAGGGCAAAGTAGTTTTAGAGATTAGGCTCACAGGATCAGGTGTTTTGATCGAAAAAAAAATTAATATTTCTTCAGGCTTTAAGGTTTTAGATAATGAAAGCTTAAGCATGATTGATAGGGCATTACCATTACCATTGCCTTTAGGAGTGCTGAAGGAAAAAATTATTACAATGTATGTACCGATAAGGTTCACCTTAAATAACAGTTACTAAAAGGAACTACCTATGATTCTGCAGGTCATTGAGAGCGCTGGTTGGCCAATCTGGTTATTGATTTTTACTTCGATTGCAGCACTATCTATTATAATAGAAAGAGCATGGTTCTTAAGGGAACAGTCGGTTATTCCTAGAGATTTAGTTATGACTGTCAAGATGATGGTTGATAAAAATAATATAAAAAGAGAAGAGCTAATGCAGCTCTGTCATGGTAATTTTTTAGGTGAAGTTTATTCTGTTATTTTAAAAAATTCAGATCACACATCTAAACAAATAAGAGCTGAACTCGAACAAGTAGCAGATAATATTAGATATCGTTTAGAAGTGAATTTGTCGTATCTAAGCACAATTGCAACTATTGCTCCCTTGTTAGGTTTATTTGGAACAATCATTGGGATGGTTGAGCTGTTTGATTCATTCACCGCAGGTGGGAGTGATGTCTCAGCTTTTGCAAACGGGATCTCAATTGCTTTATATAATACAGCAGCTGGAATTTTGGTTGCAGTGCCAGTGATGATTGCATATCGTTTTTACAAAATAAAAGTCGATCATCGGCTCAACGAATTAGAACTACATGCTAATTTATTAATAGCCGAAATATATAAGTAAGGAATTAATACTGTGAATTTTAGGAAGCATAATCGTTCTGACGACCCAGAGTTGAATTTAATCCCTTTGATTGACGTGTTACTAGTGATCATAATTTTTCTTGCTGTAAGTACTACATTTGAGAATTTTAGCGAACTTAAAGTTAATCTTCCTATTGCCGAGTCTAGTTCGTTAAAATCAAAAGATACACCTATCATTGTTACTGTCTCGAAGGATGGAAAGTATGCGATTAATGACGAACTATTGTTAGTTAATTCGACCAAAGGACTTGAGGTTGCACTCCTAAAAATGCCGCTGAGTGATGTGCAAAAAACTACGCTATTAGTTAATGCTGATGGCCAGGCAGATTATCAATCAATTATTAGTGTAATGGAGGCTTCGCGAAAAGCAGGATTCACTAAGATCAAATTCTCTACTAAGAAAAATTAATTATTTCTTCAGCCCTATCAGCGTTAAATTAAAATAATTATGCGCATACCCAAAATAGGCCTATAGCTATGAATTTAAAAAAGTACTTAAAAATTTTAAAGAAAAACCCAGCTAATATTTCTTTTCAGGATACTATTGCTACTATCGATGAATATTATGATTATCAGCCAATAGGCTTTACAAATGGTAAAACTCTGAATGAGAGGGGTGAAAATAGTGGATCTTGCAAAATTTTTTCATTTGGCCAGTTGCATAAGTTGACTGAATTACAAGTTCTTCAGTGTTTCGGAGATTTCTATAGAAAAGATGTGTTGAAAAACCCTTCTGGAGTCAGTCACCAAAATATAAGAAGTTTTATTAAATTTGGGTGGCTAGGCATTGAATTTAGCGGAAAATCTCTTACTCTAAAGCAACCTAGTTAAAAAATAGACTAGATCTTCAAAATAAACTTTAAATCAATTTAAGATTAAAATCATGGATATAAAAAACGAGGCACGTAAGCACCTATTATTTTTTTTATTAAAGGTAATGGATGATAGTTATACGCAAAACGAATTTGAAAATTTTTTCATTCTGACTTATCAGGATACTGATCTTGAAACAATACGACAACTAACCCTTAAAATTATAAAGCCATCTTACGAATCCAATATTTTTAAGAGAAAGCAAATTTCGTCTGAAGATAAAGTTTGGATTGAAGGAGTAATATCTGATCTTAAGTCTGCTTCTGTGCTTGAATAATAGATCCATTTTCTATTCAGGACTAAAAGTCTTTAAGGCTAAATAATTTTAGGTTGAGACGTTCATGAGGTAGTCTATTGAAAAAAGCTGTAAGTGTTAAGAGAAGCTTTAAAAACCGTGAATTAAGTTTAAAGCATAATAATTTTGAAAATGAACTCTCCAGTTTACTCAAAAGAATATACTTGGGTCGAGGAGTTTTTTCTGATGCGGAACTAGATCTTTCTCTAGAAAAACTCCCATTACCAGAAGGTTTTAAAGGTTTAAAAGAAAGTATAGCTCTCCTAGAGCAGGCATTGATCCAACAGCAGCATGTGCTAATAATAGGAGATTTCGATGTTGATGGAGCTACTAGCACAGCCCTTGTTATGTTGGCTCTGCGTGCAATGGGACTAAAAAATTTAGATTTTATAGTCCCCAATCGTTTCAAATTTGGCTACGGTTTAACCCCAGGCATCGTTTTATTAGCAAAAAAAAGTAACCCTGACCTGCTTATTACTGTCGATAACGGCATATCTAGTATTGACGGGGTCTCTGCTGCAAAAGCAGCAGGAATTAAAGTCCTGATAACCGATCACCATCTACCAGGATCAGAATTACCGGCTGCAGATGCCATCTTAAATCCAAATCAGTATGATTGTGATTTTCCAAGTAAAAACCTAGCTGGAGTTGGGGTAGCTTTTTACTTATTAGGGGCTCTTAGATCTAAATTACGAGATACCGGCTGGTTCAAGAAAAAATGTATCGCGGTTCCAAGTATGACTCAATGGTTAGATCTAGTTGCGCTTGGAACCGTAGCAGATGTTGTTCCTTTTGATCATGCTAATAGAATACTGGTTCATCAGGGTTTGCTTCGAATTCGTTCAGGGCAATTAAGACCAGGAATTCAGGCATTGTTAGACTTAGCAAAAAAAGATCACAAAAGGTTAATTGCTAGCGATTTAGGTTTTGCTTTAGGACCTCGTCTTAATGCTGCTGGACGTTTAGATGATATGAGTATTGGTATTGCCTGCTTGATAGAAAATAATCCTACGATTGCAAAAAAGTATGCTTTGCAGCTCGATCAACTGAATCATAATAGAAGAAAAATTGAAGCAGATATGCAAGAAGAAGGGTTAGAAACTCTCGACCGTATTAATATAGATCAGAAATCATTGCCTTGGGGAATTTGTTTATTTAATAGTAAGTGGCATCAAGGTGTAGTTGGTTTACTTGCATCAAGAATTAAGGATCGTGTGCATCGACCTGTTATTGTCTTTGCAGATGCTGGTGTTGAAGGTACTGAAAAAGAATATAAGGGGTCTGCTCGTTCAATTCCTGGATTACATATTAGAGATGTTTTGGAGAGCATTGCCACAGCCCATCCTGAGTTAATAACAAAATTTGGTGGCCATGCTATGGCCGCAGGACTTAGTCTTAAATCAACTGACTATACTGCTTTTTCTCAAGCTTTTGATATTGAAGTTAGGCGCCAGTTAACCCCATTTGATCTAGAGTCTGTAGTTCTTTTAGATGGAGAGCTAACTTCAGAAGAATTAAGTCTAGAAAATGGGCTGTTAATTAGGGGATCAGGTCCTTGGGGTCAACATTTTCCAGAACCACTTTTTAGAGGAAAATTCTATATTATTAGTCAGCGTATCGTTGGTGAGAAGCATTTAAAGCTGTTACTTTCTTTGACGGATCAGGGGCAACAGCCGATAGATGCAATTGCTTTTAATGTAGATATGGATTTCTGGCTAAGCTCCAAAAAAGAAAGGGTTGATATTGCTTATAAAGTAGATGTTAACTTTTGGAAGGAAAGAGAATCATTACAATTAATAGTAGAGTTTTTTATTCACTAATCTCTAATTCAAGCCATCTCTCTGACGCCAAATCAAGAGCCTTTTGTTTTTCTTCTAAAGCATCTAAGAGGGGTTGTGTTTCTGTAAAGGGCTTAAGATAAAATTCTGGTTTTGTAGCCTCAGTTTGTAACTGGACTATATCTTCTTCCATTTTTTTTATGATTTCTGGAAGCATATCAAGTTCACGTTGGAGTTTATAGCTAAGTTTAGCTAGTGATACTTTTTTTGAATATTCTCCGCTTGTATTACTAAATGTATTTTTTTCTAACTCTTGACTACTTTGGTGATCTGTAACTTTTAAATCTTTACCGTAGTTTTCCCAGTCACTATATCCCCCCAGGTATTCTTGAACTTTACCTTTATCTTCAAAAACAAGGACACTTGTGACAACATTGTCGAGAAACTGACGGTCATGGCTAACAATAATTAATGTACCTTTATATTCTACAAGCTGCTCTTCAAGAACCTCTAGCATTTCGATATCAAGATCGTTAGTGGGCTCATCTAGTACCAACAAATTAGTTGGTTGAGTAAATAATTTAGCTAAAAGAACCCGATTTCTTTCACCCCCAGAAAGGGCTTTTACTGGGGTCATAGCCCTCTTTGGTGAGAATAAAAAGTTTCGTAAGTAACCTATTATATGACGGTCTTTCCCATTAATTTTTATATACTCTTTTCCGTTCCCAACATTTTCAGCAATAGTTTTTTCGGTATCTAATTCTCGATGAATCTGATCAAAGTAGCCTATATTTAAATTAGTGCCTAATTTTACGGATCCCTTATTAGGTGAGATCTGCCCCAAAAGGATTTTTAGTAGTGTTGATTTACCAACACCATTATTACCAATGAGACCTATACGATCACCCCTACGTATTTTAATATTGATATTATTTATTAACGTTTCGTCATCGTAGCTGTGCCTAAGACTGCGAGCCTCGATAACCTTTCGACCTGATTTTTCCGAGGTTTCTACACTGATTTTGGCTTTTCCTTGACGACTAGATCGCTCCATACGCTCTTGTCTCATAGCGATTAGTGAACGAACTCGCCCCTCATTTCTTGTGCGTCTTGCTTTGATCCCTTGACGAATCCAAACCTCTTCTTCTGCGAGACGCTTGTCAAATAAATTATTTCGGGTTTCCTCAGTCTCCATTGCTTTTTCTTTGAGCAGCAGGTAATTATTAAAAGTTCCAGGCCAACTAATAAGCTTGCTAACCTCAATCTCTACAATACGCGTAGCTAATTTCTGTAAAAAATTTCTGTCATGAGTAATAAAAATAACACTTCCTTGATATCCGCGTATTTTATGTTCTAACCATTCAATCGTACTGATATCCAGATGGTTAGTGGGCTCATCTAAAAGTAGTAAATCTGGATTTGATACTAACGCTTTGCCTAAGGCAACTCGACGTCGCCAGCCTCCAGAAAGCTCAGCTAGAGTTTTATTTGCAGGTAAATTTAGCTGACTAATGATAGTTTCTACTTGTTGATCAATCTGCCAACCGCCGCCAGCATCAATTTGTGCTTGTAATTCCGCTAGCTCATTCAAACCTCTTTTATCCATAGTTTTTTCGGCAAGCTGGTTAAATAGATCAATTAACTTTTGTTGATCAGATAGCCCTTCTCTGACTACATCAAAAACTTTAGAATTTACAGCCGAAGGAAGACTCTGTTCAAGCTGACTGATGCGTAAATGTTTTCTATAATGTAATTCGCCAGAATCAGGTGTAATTTCTCGATTAATAATTTTAAGTAGCGTAGATTTTCCTGCGCCATTTCTACCTATAAGGCAAATACGTTCTCCTGGTTCTACAGAAAAATTAGTACTATGTAATAATGGTACATCTCCAAATTCAATAGATATGTCATCTAGACGGATTAGGCTCATAGCTTATCTTACTGTTTGAGTGGTTAGTGATATAGAATATCCGCGAATTCTAACAGAATTTTTTATTTTCGTGGCAATCTTAATTTAATTTTTAAAAATAGTTTAATGGTTGGTTTAGAGTAATTCCTAAAAACTAAAGCTCGATCGTCTATTCAGTCTTTAAGTAGGTGGAGAAGGGGCCAATAATCCGATAGAATTCGATACCTGTATAAGTTTTCAGGTGCTAATATTCAATGGAAATTAATCCTATCAAGAATACCTTAAAAGACCTTCAGGCAAGAACTGATATGCTTCGGGGGTACCTTTGACTATGTTAATAAAAAAGATCGACTCCTCGAGGTTGAATTAGAGCTTGGAGATTCTAGCGTGTGGGCTGATGCCAGCCGCGCTAAAAGTCTTGGTCGAGAGAGATCTTCCTTGCAGCTAATTGTAGAAACGATAGATACACTAGATATAGGAATTTCTGATGCTAGTGAATTTTTGGAGTTAGCATTTACCGAAAAAGATATTGATTCTATAAAAACGATAGAATTGGAACTGTCAGATTTATCAACTAGATTAGCTAAGCTAGAGTTTTGTAGAATGTTTTCTGGGCCTATGGACGCTAATAACGCATATTTAGACATTCAATCAGGTTCTGGTGGGACTGAAGCACAAGATTGGGCTGAAATGGTTCTACGAATGTACCTTCGTTGGGGAGAGAGAAAAGGGTTCAAGACAACACTTGAAGAAGTTTCTTCAGGGGATGTGGCTGGTATAAAAAGTGCTACGATTCACTTTGAAGGGGATTATGCATTTGGCTGGTTACGAACAGAAACAGGAGTTCATCGATTAGTTAGAAAGTCACCGTTTGACTCAGGAAATCGAAGGCATACTTCTTTTTGTTCCGTATTTTCCTCCCCAGAAATAGATGACGACATAGAAATTGATATTAATCCGTCAGATGTACGAACAGATACTTATAGAGCTAGTGGCGCTGGCGGCCAACATATAAACAAGACAGACTCAGCTGTAAGATTAACTCATACCCCATCAGGCGTAGTAGTTCAGTGTCAAAGTGAGCGATCTCAGCATCAGAATCGAGATAACTGTTGGAAGATGCTAAGAGCAAGGCTTTATGAGCAAGAAATGCTG
This sequence comes from uncultured Porticoccus sp., assembly GCA_964608185.1. GTDB lineage: Bacteria > Pseudomonadota > Gammaproteobacteria > Pseudomonadales > Porticoccaceae > Porticoccus. The sequence continues at coordinate 58,082 of CAZSMR010000002.1, forward strand.
AAACGAACTGAGGCTGCTCAGGTACTAGAGGATTCGAAATCAGATATCGGATGGGGTAGCCAGATTCGCTCTTACGTCTTAGATGACCAGAGAATTAAAGATCTACGAACGAATGTTCAAACTAGTAACTGTAGCTCAGTGTTAGATGGAAGCTTAGATCAGTTTATAGAAGCATCGCTAAAAGCAGGCTTGTAAATGTATAAATCCTAGTTGAGAATATATTGGCTGAACTTTATTAATCTAAATTAAATGAATTGGAAAAAAGATGAGCAAAGAATTAAATCAAGATGAGAATAAACTAATTGCCGAAAGAAGGGCTAAATTAGAAGTAATTCGTGAACAGGCCTCTAATGCTAACATAAGCTCTTTTCCTAATGACTTTAGGAGAAAAAATCTAGCCGATGATTTACAAAAAAAATATTCAAATAAGTTAAAAGAGGAACTTGAGATATCCGGACACGAAGTAAGTGTTGCTGGCCGCTTAATAAGAAATCGCGGTGCTTTTATGGTAGTTCAGGACATGTCTGGAACCATACAGCTGTATGTAACTAAAGAAGCTAGGCCTTTCGCTAAGAGCTTGGATCTTGGAGATATTGTAGGTATTAACGGAGTCCTACATAAATCTGGCAAAGGTGACTTGTATGTAAGTATGGATGATAATTATCTTTTAACAAAATCATTAAGACCTTTGCCTGATAAGCATCATGGCCTATCAGACAAAGAATTAAGATATCGGCAACGTTACGTCGATCTCATCGTGAATCCTGATTCTCGCGAAGTATTTAAAATTCGTACACAAGTTATCAATTTTCTTCGCTCTTATCTTAACGATAACCACTTTATGGAAGTCGAAACTCCGATGCTTCAGGTTATTCCTGGGGGAGCCGCAGCCCGACCTTTTGTTACTCACCATAATGCACTAGATCTCGATATGTATTTGAGAATTGCACCAGAACTATATTTAAAAAGATTAGTAGTTGGAGGTTTCGAGCGGGTATATGAAATTAACCGTAATTTTCGTAATGAAGGTCTGTCTACTAGGCACAATCCTGAGTTTACTATGCTTGAGTTTTATCAGGCTTATTCAGACTATATCGACTTAATGGATATGACTGAAGATATGTTACGGAAGTTAGCCTTTTCGGTATTAGGTAAATTTACTGTTAGTAGTACGCTAAGAGATAAGGAAGGCGCGACGATCCAAGAAACAATCTATGATTTTTCAAAACCCTTTCAAAGAATGTCAGTTTTTAATTCTATACTAAAGTTTAATGCAGGTATTTCAGCTGAAGAGTTAAGTGATGAACAAGGGGCTCGAAATATTGCATCAAATCTTGATATTCCTCTAAAAGATATCTGGGGTTTAGGTAAGGTTCAAATCGAGATTTTTGAAAAAACCGTAGAACACTTACTTGATGAGCCAACATTTATCATAGAGTATCCAACAGAGGTATCACCACTGGCTCGCCGAAATGATAATAATCGATTTGTAACAGATAGATTTGAATTTTTTGTGGGGGGGAAAGAGATAGCTAATGGATTTTCAGAGCTAAATGATGCAGAAGACCAGGCCTTAAGATTCAGTCAGCAAGTAGCTGAAAAAGATGCTGGAGACGAAGAAGCCATGCATTATGATTCAGACTATATTAGAGCACTAGAATATGGATTACCTCCAACTGCTGGAGAGGGAATTGGTATTGATCGATTAGTCATGCTTTTGACAAATTCTTCATCCATACGAGATGTACTTTTGTTTCCTCATATGCGACCAGAATAGAAACCCGTTGCCCTTATTATTTAAATTATAGGTTATGTAATTAGATATCTATGATTTTTTCTTTTTGTTTTAATATTTTGGTATGGGTTTTTTCTACCTCTTTAAGTCGCTCTTTTTCTGCCTTCACAATATCTTGTGGAGCTTTGCTAGTAAATGATTCGTTTGCTAACTTGTTTTTGATACGTAGTTGTTCTTTTTTGACCTTTTCTAGTTCTTTATCGAGCCTCTTAACCTCTTCTTTTTTATCAATCAGCCCGGCCATAGGAACAAGAATTTCCATTTCTCCCATCAGTGCTGTTATGGAGGTTGGCGCTTCTTCGTCAGGGGAAAGCCAGATGATTTTCTCCAGATAACCTAATTTAACCAAATAAGCTTTGTTTTGATCTAGGCGGCGCTTGTCTTCTTTTGTCCCATTACGTAAGTAAATAGTTAGCATTTTGGCTGGCGATATATTCATTTCACCACGAATATTGCGAATTCCAACAACAGCATTTTTAAGCCACTCAACATTTATAGTGGCCTCTTTATCTATAAGGTTTTCATTAGCTAAAGGATAAGGCTGCAACATGATAGTTTCACCCTCAACTCCGACTAAACTTTTTACCTGTTGCCATATCTCTTCTGTAATAAATGGCATAAATGGATGCGCCATTCTCAGGGTAGCTTCCAAGACTCTTATTAAAGTTCGACGCGTTCCTATTTTTAGTAATGGGTCAATATCTTCCCCCCATAAAATAGGCTTGGAGAGCTCTAAGTACCAGTCACAATATTCATTCCATATAAATTCGTAAATAGCTTGAGATGCTAAATCAAACCGGTAGTTTTCAATCGCACCTACAACTTCCTTCTCAACTTTCTGTAATCGACTTATAATCCAACGATCAGGTAGTGATAGACGATAATTTTTGTGATCATTTTGCCCGCATTCCTGACCCTCGGTATTCATCAATACATAACGTGCAGCGTTCCATATTTTATTACAAAAATTACGAAAACCTTCAATTCTACCCACATCGAAGTTAATATCTCGTCCGGTTGCTGCTAGAGAGTAGTACGTAAAGCGAAGTGCATCGGTCCCATAAGCTCCTATACCATTTGAAAATTCTTTACGTGTTTGCTTGTCGATTTTTTCGCGCAGTTGAGGCACCATCATTCCTGAAGTTCTTTTTGTAACCAGCGGCTCAAGCTCAATACCATCAATCAAGTCTATAGGATCAAGAACGTTCCCTTTAGACTTTGACATTTTTTGGCCTTGACTATCCCGAACTAGACCATGAACAAAGACTGTTTTGAATGGAACATCACCCATAAAATATAGGCTCATCATAATCATTCTTGCGACCCAAAAGAAAATAATATCGAATCCGGTAACTAGAACACTTGTAGGGTGATGTTTTTCTAAAAGTTTATTATTTTCTGGCCAACCAAGAGTTGCAAAAGTCCACAAACTGGATGAAAACCAAGTATCTAAAACATCATTATCTTGTGTGAGCCCAACACTACCAAGATCATTTTTCTGACGAATTTCTTCTTCAGATCTCCCAACATAAAAATTACCCTCATTGTCATACCAGGCAGGAATGCGATGCCCCCACCAAAGTTGTCGAGATATACACCAATCTTGAATATTTCGCATCCAAGAAAAATACATATTTTCATATTGTTTTGGTACAAACTCGATATCACCCTCTTCAACTGCAATAACAGCTTTCTTGGCAAGAGGGGATGTTCTGACATACCATTGGTTGGTTAGATAGGGTTCTATGATCATACCTGAGCGATCACCACGAGGTATTTTTATTCTATGAGGTTCAATTTTTTCAAGTAACCCTAATTTATCGAGGTCACCTATAATTTTTTTTCTTGCATCGAATCTGCCCATTCCGATGTACTCAGGTGGTACATTTGAGTTTAGTCGGGCATCATCATCAAATATATTTATTACAGGTAAACTATGACGTTGCCCCATTTCATAGTCGTTGAAATCATGAGCAGGCGTAATTTTAACGCAACCTGTACCAAAATCTTTATCGACATAGTCATCAGCTATTATTAGAATTTTACGATTAGTAAGAGGTAAAATAATATGCTTGCCAATAAGATTTTTATATCTTTCGTCTTCAGGATGAACTGCAACCGCGGTATCTCCAAGCATAGTTTCTGGCCGAGTGGTTGCAACTGTTAAAAACCCATCTTTATTAGACAAGGGATATTTAAAGTGCCATAAATTACCTTCCTCTTCTTCTGAGATTACCTCAAGATCAGAAATAGCGGTATGTAGCTTAGGATCCCAATTTACGAGCCTTTTTCCTCGATAGATTAGATTATCCTCATACATTCTAATGAAGGCCTCTTGGACAGCCGTATAAAATCCGTCATCCATAGTGAAGCGCTCTCTAGACCAGTCTGCGGAGGCACCTAAACGTCGGAGTTGACTTGTAATAGTTCCTCCTGATACTTTCTTCCAGTTCCAAACTTTTTTTATGAATTCTTTTCGACCTAAGTCATGACGTGTGATTCCATCATTGCTTAGAAGACGCTCAACTACCATTTGTGTAGCAATTCCAGCATGATCTGTACCTACTTGCCATAAAGTGTCCTTACCTTTCATTCGCTGGTAGCGAACCAAGGCATCCATGATAGCCTCTTGAAAACCATGACCCATATGAAGATTTCCGGTGACATTCGGTGGAGGTATCATTATGCAGAAAGATGGAGCACCATTTTCTGTGGATTTAAAATATCCACGTTTTTCCCAGATTTTATACCACTGAATTTCTATATCTTTGGGACGATAAGTTTTTTCCATGAGAGCTCATTTTGTTGTTGTATCAAGGTGTACTAATTTACCCATAGTAGTTAGGTAAAAAAAATGTAGTGTTATCAAAAAACTTGAATTATAAATGGATAGGTATAACCGAGTCGATTAACTTATGTCCAATAATAGTTTTTAGTTAACAAGCCTTAGTTAAATCATGATACTTAATAGGATACCCGCGATTTTGATAAAAGCTATAGCGCTCACGCTTTATTGCTATAACTTGCTGTTCATCGTAAACAATTTCTATAACTTTTTTGAATCGAGAAAACCAGCCTGGCGTAGATTCATCTGATAAGTTAATTAAGAGCCCATCATGCTCTCCTGGATCCAAGCTATGGCTAATGGAGATCGAAACTGATGGATCAGTTTCGATCTGATGAGGAAGAAAAGAAGAAGCTCTAAAGCCCCATAATTTTTTACTAATTTTATCTGATACGATTTCTTCAGGTGTACTTATAAGCACAGATAGATTTTTTTGATAAGCCTTTTCAGTTAACTGGCAAGCTAACAGCATGGCTGAATCGTAGTCTCCTGTAATACGATAAAACATTATATTAGTCATTATTTGTTTCTTCTATAAGAAATTGGGCTAGCAATGGAACTGGTCTGCCAGTTGAGCCCTTAGAGACTCCTCCTTTCCATGCTGTTCCAGCAATATCTAGATGAGCCCATGTATAATCTTTTGTGAAGCGAGCAAGAAAACATGCAGCAGTAATTGTCCCTGCTGCTCGACCACCAATATTTGCCATATCAGCAAAATTACTTTTTAGTTGGCTATCATACTCGTTCCAGAGTGGTAATCTCCAAACCCGATCTCCACTTGTATATCCCGCAATCTCAAGATTTTTTGCTAGCTCATCGTCATTCGATAACAAACCACTGGCGTGACTTCCTAAAGCCATTACGCATGCCCCGGTTAAGGTTGCAATGTCTATGACACTTTTTGGTTTGTATCGAGCAGCGTATGTTAATGTGTCACATAGAACTAACCGTCCTTCTGCATCAGTATTTAGGATCTCAATAGTTTGGCCAGACATACTTTTAACAATATCACCTGGCTTAATTGCTTTTCCTCCTGGCATATTCTCTACTGCGGGTATCATGCCTATTACATTGAGATCTAGATTTATGGTGGTTAGCATAGAAAAAACACCTAAAACAGCAGCTGCACCACACATATCATATTTCATTTCATCCATAGCAGCACCTGGCTTTAGGCTTATACCTCCTGAATCAAAGGTAATTCCTTTTCCTACTAAAACTATGGGTTTATTTTTTTTGTTGTTAGAACCGGTATATTTTAGAATTATCATTTTAGCAGGCTGCTGAGTTCCAGCAGTGACTGATAATAAGGAATGCATACCAAGATTTCTCATCTCAACTTCGTTTAATATTTCGCAGGTAAGTTTAGGATGACTGGCTGCAAGTTTTTTGGCTTCTTTTGCTAAGTAAGAGGGCGTACATATATTTCC
>CAZSMR010000002.1:64251-67505 GCA_964608185.1 uncultured Porticoccus sp.
TGGGGGAGCATAAACCCCTTTTTTTAGATTGCTAAGAACTAGTACTAAACAGTTAGTTTTTTTAGTACGAAGATTGCAGGTGATTGCCGTAAGTTGCATTTTATCTCCAAAGTTTAGTTGGTTAGGGATTTGAATCCACGTACAATTAGTAATGAGAAGTTTTTAAATCTTCATAATTAGTTAGATTTTAATTTATTTACATATTAAAGCATAACAGGAATCTTTCTATTGCTAATTTTTCGTTATCTTGCGCGTGACTTTTTAACTTCCGCTTCTGCAGTTACTGTAGTGCTGTTAATGATAGTTATGAGCGGCCGATTTGTGAAATATCTTGCAGAAGCAGCAGCAGGTGATATGGATGCAGGAATACTTTTTTCTATAATTGGCTACCGCCTTCCTGGGTTCTTAGAATTGATTATACCTCTTGCATGCTTTTTAGGTATCCTGCTAGCTTATGGTCGTCTATATGTCCAAAATGAGATGACGGTAATGATTGCATGCGGGATGAGTCAAACTAGATTAGTTACTTACACGTTAATTCCAGCAATTATAGTAGCCCTCTTGGTATCATATTTGAGTCTTTTCGCTACTCCTGATGGTGCACGAAAGGTTGAAGCGCTATTTTCAGACCAAAATGAACGAGGCGATCTAGATGGTATGGCAGCTAACCACTTTTACCCTATTCAAAAGGGTAAGGGCGTTACTTATACAGAAGAAATAAATGAAAAAGGCTTAATGCTTGATGTCTTTCTTGCCGAACATCAGCTTGATGCTGAAAATGGAGAACAACTAGTCCTAACAGTTTCTAAAACTGGTGAACAAAAGAGTTCTGACGACGGAATGGACTATCTCGTTCTAAAAGATGGATATCGTATTGAAGGAATACCAGGTCTTGCAAACTATAAGATTACTCGTTTTGAGGAATACGGTCAGTCTATGAAAAAACAGGCTCCAGAACGTCGTAATAGAAAAAAGAATCAAATTCTCACTACCTCTGAATTAATGTTTTCTGAAGTGCCTGAGCAAATAGCCGAATTACAGTGGCGCTTTTCTGTTCCCATTTTAGTGTTAGTGATGAGCTTAATAGCTATTCCATTGAGTAAAACAAATCAAAGGCAAGGTAGATTTTCTAAAATGATCCCAGCAGTCCTGCTTTATATGGTCTACCTTGTGATGCTTAATAGTGCACGCAGTGCATTGGAAGAGGGGACTATCACTCCTTTTGTTGGTCTTTGGTTCGTACATTTGTTATTTTTATTTATTGCGCTGTGCCTATTATCCTTCCCTTCTATCAAGCGATGGATAAAACAGATAAATATTTCATTGGTGAAATAATGAAGCAGATATTTTCTTTATTTTCATGGAGCAAATTTGCTACTTACATTATGATAAAACTCAGGTTTTTACGGGCCTCTTCGGTGCTTTTTTTTGAATACTCCTTATGTGCATGTAAAAAATTACCTACCCTGATTTCGCTTAAGATTAAGTCAGTTAGTGATGACTTACTTTATTTTCTTAAGTATATGAAAAAAAAAGAAATATCTAGAAAAAAAATCATATATCTTTGTAAAAAATTGCCTGCTTTAGTGAGTGCAGATTTTAAATCAATGAGAGGTCTATCATCCTATATATCAGTCGCAGTGGTTGGCGCCATAGGCCTGGCACTATTAATTATTGTTACTCTTGATGCCATTGGTGCCATGATCGATGGGGCCGGAGACGTTACAGCAGAGTATACTTTTTTTCAGGTTTTGATATATGTTGCGCTAACTATACCTGGAAGAATATATGAATTTCTGCCTACAGCCGCACTGATTGGCTGTCTCGTTGGACTGGGTAGCTTAGCTAACAATTCCGAGTTAATAGTAATTAGAGCTGCGGGTGTCTCCGTTCTCCGTATTGTATGGATTGTTCTTCGCCCTGTTTTAGTTCTTGTTTTAATTGGTGTGATGTTCGGAGAATACGTTGTTCCCTATAGCGAAAAATATGCTGAAAGTCGACGCATGCTTCTCACTAAGGGAAAGGTGGCGCAGGGTTCTGCAAGTGGCCACTGGAATAAGGAGGGCAATGAGTTTATGCACATAGATTCAATTTTTCCTGGTGGCGAATTATTTGGAGTAACTCGCTATGAGTTTGACGATAATCACGTGTTAAAAAGAGCTAGCTTTGCAGGTAAAGCTTCTTTCAAAAATGGCACCTGGATAGAAGAATCTGGAGCAGCAACCTATTTTGAAGGCAACAGCAATAGAGTAGAGACTTTTATAAAGAGGATCTGGAATACTGAACTATCACCAGAGCTACTTAATATAGCGTCACTACCTTCTGAATCCCTATCTATGAGGGATTTAAGTAAGCATAGTAGCTATTTAAACGATCAGGGTCAGAACGCTTCAAGGTACGAATTAGATTTTTGGCGAAAAGCCTTGCAGCCATTTACGGTCGTTAGTTTAATCTTGATCGCAAGCTCATTTATTTTTGGTCCATTACGTCAGGTATCTATGGGTTATCGAATTTTTGCTGGCGTAGTTGTAGGTATTGTATTTAGAATCAGTCAAGATTTGCTTGGTCCAGCAAGTATCGTATTTGGATTTTCTCCTTTTATAGCAGTTATTTTTCCTGCAATCGTCTGCGCGCTTATTGGTATTTCTTTATTGAGAAAAGCTTCATAAAACTACCAGACTTGATGTCGAGATTAAAATTCATATGACTTATGCTTACTTTTTCTAAACCTCTATTTTTTTATCTATAACTATAACTTTTGTATTGCTAAGTATGTCATGAAGACATCTTCCCTCCTTGTCTATCAAGCACCATATATAACCAAGCCCCATAAATCCCAGTGATATATGGGCAAGAACGCAGCGAGAAAAACACTTTTCCCAAGTAAGCTTTTTTTGTTTTACATCTTGTAAACGAAGTCTCCATGATTTCATTCCTAGCGTCTGTCCTTTGCGATGCCAGCACCATACATAAAACGAAGTACAGCTTAACCACATACCGAGCATGATGAATCCCTGGAGAATATTATTTGGTGCCTGCATAGTATCTTCGCCAGCTAAAACCCTCAAAAGTAAAACAATAAGTCCGAAGGCGAAAATAATCCCTATAAGCAATAAAGAATCGTAAAGCATTGCCATTAGTCGCCTAAGCAAATTTGCAACTTCTTGGGTTTTTATTTCTTTTTCATTCATTTTCAGTGCTCTTTTGTGGACTTTAATTGTATCCTTTGTTAGAAATAAATACATCGCTGTCAG
>CAZSMR010000003.1:0-10025 GCA_964608185.1 uncultured Porticoccus sp.
TAAGGGCGGGGGATTTTGAATCCCCTGTGTATACCAATTTCACCACTCTGGCATGAACCAAGATTATAGCAGTGACACCTCTATAATAAAATCATGATATCCATCTTCATATGAAATAACTTATTTCTACAATGCTGGTTATAAGGATTAATTTCTATTAACCTACCGGTTTTTTAATATATAAGAAACTAATAAGCTAACCTAGATGAAACGAGAATTTTTTAATTATAATTTACCAGTCGACCTTATTGCGCATGAGCCAGCTCCTGAGCGAAGAGATAGTAGAATGATGATTTTAGATCCAAATTCTAAGGTATTTAAGCATCAGACTTTTTCAGACATTATTTCTTTGGTTAAACCTGGTGACCTTATGGTTTTTAACGATACCAAGGTAATGCCAGCTAGAATGTTTGGAAAAAAAGATACCGGAGGAAAAATTGAGCTTTTAGTCGAAAGATTACTTGATAAACAAAAAGTTTTAGCACATTTGCGTGCTAGCAAATCCCCAAAAGTAGGCTCAAAAATAATTTTTGAAGGTTCTATTGAGGCTATAGTGGAAGAACGCAAAGAAGACAAATTCATAATTAGATTTCTTGAAGACCAATCTGTGATGGAAATACTAGAATCTAAAGGCCATATGCCATTACCACCTTACATAGATCGTACCGATCGTTTAATAGATAAAGAACGCTATCAGACGGTGTATGCAAAAATACCTGGCGCAGTCGCGGCACCAACTGCAGGATTACATTTTGATGTAGATATACTGAAAGAACTATCTGTATTAGGTGTAGATATAGCGTATGTCACACTGCATGTAGGCTCTGGAACCTTCCAGCCTGTTCGAGCTAACAGTATTCATGATCACATAATGCATGCAGAGGTAATTGACGTCCCTCAGTCTGTTTGCGAGCAAGTTGAAGCAACACGTAAACGAGGTGGACGTATAATAGCCGTTGGTACGACTAGTGTTCGCTGCCTAGAGAGTGCTGCTGTAGGGGGAAAAATTAAACCAGTCAAAGGTGAAACAGATATATTTATTTATCCAGGTTATGAGTTTCAGGTAGTAGACGCTATGATCACAAACTTTCATTTACCTGAATCAACACTATTAATGTTAGTCAGCGCTTTTTCTGGGTATACATCAATAATGGAAGCTTATAATCAAGCCATAGTTAAAGGGTATAGATTTTTTAGTTATGGTGATGCTATGTTCTTAGTACGCAACCCACATGCATCTTCAGAACTCCCTATTACAAAAGTATATTCAGGAAAATATTAAATGAGAGATAGTTGCTCCATGAATTTTGAGCTGGACTCTATAGATGGCAGCGCCCGAAGGGGCCGTTTAGAATTCCCGCGCGGTACAGTTGAAACACCTTCTTTCATGCCGGTTGGTACTTGCGGTACCGTTAAAGGCATGCTGCCAAGAGATATTAAAGAAACTGGTGCTCAAATAATTTTAGGCAATACATTCCATTTGATGCTTAGACCTGGTACTGAAGTTATCAAAGCTCATGGGGGTTTACATGATTTCATGCAATGGCAGGGTCCAATACTAACTGATTCTGGTGGCTTTCAGGTCTTTAGTTTAGGATCTATTAGTAAAATAAATGAAAATGGCGTTTCTTTTCGTTCCCCTATAGATGGTAGTTCAGTTTTTTTAGATCCGGAAACCTCAATTCATGTCCAGAAAGATTTAGGGGCTGATGTAGTAATGATTTTTGATGAGTGCACAGCTTATCCAGCATCAAAAGAAGAAGCCCAGATCTCGATGGAGCTATCTTTACGATGGGCAGAAAGAAGTAAACGAGCACATTGTGATAGCAGTTCTGCATTATTTGGGATTATACAAGGTGGAATGTATGAAGGTTTACGTGATATTTCTTTGGCTGGGCTTGAAGAATTAGGGTTCGACGGCTATGCCATAGGAGGGCTCTCAGTTGGAGAACCGAAAGAAGATATGCTCAGAATACTTGCTAGCACTGTCCGCAAAATGCCAAATAACAAACCTCGTTATTTAATGGGTGTAGGTAAACCCTCGGATATACTAGAAGCAGTAAAACATGGAATCGATATGTTTGATTGTGTCATGCCTACAAGAAATGCACGCAACGGACATTTGTTCACTAGTTGTGGCGTAGTTAAAATTAAAAATGCAAAATATCGTTCTAATATGGAGCCTATTGATCATAGGTGTGATTGCTATACGTGTAAAAATTTTAGTCTTGCTTACCTTCATCATTTAGAGAAGTGCGGAGAGATGCTTGGTGCGCAGCTGAATACTATACATAATGTATATTATTACCAGTCTTTGATGAAAGGTATACGACGAGCTATAACTGAGAATCGGTTGAATGAGTTTTCAGAACAATTTTATGTACAGCAAGATTGTTAGGTTAGAGGAAATTCTTAATAAGTTTTTTAACAAAAGTTTTTTGATTCCCTAAGGTATATTTATATGAATTTTTATAGCAGATACTAGTTTCGACACTTTATGGCGAATAATTTCCTAACAAGCCTCACAAGATCAACAGTTTCAGCCTATAATGCAACTTTGTTAATACTCGAAATTATAAAAGAACAATTTTTATGAACAATTATCCTCTTAGAACATATGTTTTTATTCTTGCAATCATAGCTGCCAGTGTTGTATTCGCGTTACCTAACATTTTTTCTGCAGATCCTGCAATTCAGGTGTCTGGTCAAAGCAGTGAAATGTTAATTGATCAACCAGTTATGGATACTATAACGGCTGCATTAAGAGAAGCTGATATAGATTATTTTGGAGAGGAGGCTGATGGTGAAACCGGTATTTTGCGACTACGGGATATTGAAAAACAATTATATGCAAAAAGATTAATTCAGGAAAAGCTTGGCCTTGAATATATTGTAGCCTTAAATTTGGCACCCACGACCCCTCAATGGTTAGCTAAAATTGGAGCGTCTCCGATGAAGCTGGGACTTGATCTTCGTGGGGGAGTACATTTTTTACTTGAAGTCAACACAGATGAGACCATAAGTAAGCAGATGGATACTATTGTTCGTCAAGTTCGAACTGCTATGCGAGAAGAAAAATTACGCTATGAGTCAATCAAGTTAGTTAAAAGAAAATTAATAGTTGCTTCCTTTAAAAGAAAGGCTGATGCAGATCAGGCGAGTAATATTATGCGAAAAAAATTCACTGGAATTAGTCGCGATATTCGAGAGGAAGATGGATTTTTTGTTATTCGCTCTCAAATGCTAGAGTCGGAAATTAAAAAAATTCAAGACTACGCTATTAATCAAAACTTGACTACATTACGTAATCGAGTCAATGAGCTTGGAGTTTCTGAGCCAGTTGTTCAGCGACAGGGAAGAAATAGAATTGTTGTCGAACTTCCGGGTGTACAGGATACTGCTGCAGCTAAACGTATTATAGGAAAAACAGCAAATTTAGAGTTCAGGCTAGAAGCAAAACCTGGATCAACGAACCGAGAAAAGTTTTCATTTAGCGATTCTTATGTGCGCGATAGAGGAATCAAGGACGCTTTTTTGAAGCGGACAGTCGTTATAACAGGTGACCATGTTTCAAAAGCCTCTGCAGGCTATGATGAGAAAGGAACACCAAATGTAAATATCTCTTTGAACAGTCAAGGTGGAGCTAGAATGCACCGGATGACCAGAAATAATATAGGACGCCGGCTGGGCGTTTTGTTTATCGAGTATAAAGTAAGAACAAAAATAAATACTAATGACCTTGGAGAGCAGATAGTAGTCTCCGAACGCTTTGTCGACAAAAAGATTATCAATTTAGCAACTATTCAAAGCGCTCTTGGTGTTGGTTTTCAAATAACAGGGCTGAGTACTCCAAGGGAGGCTTCAGAGTTAGCATTATTTTTGAGAGCTGGAGCTATGGCTGCACCTATGTATTTTGTAGAAGAGAGAACTATTGGCCCATCACTAGGGGCAGAAAATATTGATTTAGGAATAAAATCTGTATCAATAGGAATGTTTTTAGTGGTGTTGTTTATGCTTTTTTACTACAAAATATTTGGACTCTTCGCTAATATTGCTTTGACTTTAAATTTATTAATTTTAGTAGCTTTTATGTCACTACTTGAGGCTACATTAACGCTACCTGGCATCGCTGGTATTGTTTTAACTGTTGGTATTGCAGTAGATGCAAATGTGCTTATATTCTCACGCATCAAAGAGGAGCTAGCTAATGGATTACCTCCTCAATCTGCTATAAACGCTGGGTATGACCGTGCTTTTGTTTCGATTATAGATGCCAATGTTACAACTCTGATAGTTGCAGTCATCCTGTTCATTATTGGCTCTGGTCCAGTGCAGGGATTTGCTGTAACTCTTTCAATTGGTATCTTAGTATCGATGTTCACTGCTATTATTGTAACTAGAGCACTTGTAAACCTGAGTTTCGGCAATCGTACTATAGAAAAAATAAGAATTTAGGAAATTTTATATGCTTACTAGTAACATTATTGATTTTATGGGACAGCGAAAAATAGCATCAATATTTTCTATTTTTCTAATTGTTGGGTCAATTATTTCTTTCTCCACAAAAGGATTAGTTTTAGGGCTAGACTTCACTGGTGGAACTCAGATTGAAGTGGGCTATCAAAATAAGGCAGACCTAATAGAAATACGCAATCATTTGAGAGCTGCTGGCTTTGAAAATTCTATTGTTGTTCACTTTGGGTCAGAAAAAGATGTTCTTATACGAATGCAAGGTAAGCCCGAAGCAGGTTTGTCCGATAGTGTTCTTCAGGCACTTCGTATAAGCCAGCCTTCGGTTACTTTACGTCGCGTAGACTTTGTTGGACCCCAGGTGGGAGAGGAGCTAAGAGAAGACGGTGGTCTCGGGATGCTTGTAGCCCTATTAGTGGTCATGATGTATATAGCTATAAGATTTCAGTATAAATTTTCTATAGGTGCTGTTGTAGCACTCATACATGATGTAATCATCACACTTGGATTTTTTTCTGTCACTGAATTAGAGTTTGATCTTACCGTTTTAGCTGCAGTGCTAGCAGTCATAGGATATTCACTTAATGATACGATAGTTGTATCCGATAGAATTAGAGAAAATTTACGCTTGCTGAGAGTCTCAGTTGTTGAAGCGGTAATTAACCAATCTTTAACTCAAACTCTAGGTAGAACTTTAGTGACATCAATAACTACATTATTAGTATTAGCATCGTTATTCTTTTTTGGTGGAGAACTCATCCATAATTTTGCTATTGCCTTGATGGTGGGCGTATTAATTGGAACCTATTCATCAATTTATGTAGCTTCAAATATTCTTCTTACTTTAGATCTAAAAAGAGAAGACTTGCTAGCGCCCGAAAAAGAAGGTGAAGAATTAGATGATCTGCCTTGAGTACAAAAATAAATTGAGAATTAGCGCTTTACATTTTGGAGTATAAATTTATTTAGCTCCGCAAATGGAATATTTATATTATCAGGACTTTTTCGATTGCGATATTCTATAACCCCTTGCTCTAATCCTTTTTCTCCGACTACTAATCTATGAGGCAACCCAATAAGTTCCACTTCGGCCAGCATGAAACCTAAGCGTGCCTTTTCTTGATCCATAAAAAGAACCTCAAAATCGTTAGCTAATAGCTCGCTATATATTTTTTCGCAGGTTTTTTTTACTTTTTCAGATTTATGAATATTGATAGGAATTAGTGCGATTTGAAAGGGCGCCAATTCATCAGGCCATAAAATTCCTTTTTCATCATTATTTTGCTCAATAGCTGCAGCTACTATTCTACTGACCCCAATTCCATAGCAACCCATAAATAACAGTTGCTTTTTCCCTTGTTCGTCTAGAATCGTTCCTTTCATTTCTTTGCTATATTTAGTACCTAGCTGAAAGATGTGGCCAACTTCTATCCCGCGCTTGATATCTAAAATACCTTCACCATCCGGGCTAGGGTCTCCTTGAACTACATTTCTTATATCTTTGACTACCTTGGTGCCACAATCGCGTTCCCAATTAACACCTATTAAATGCGCATTGTTTTTATTGGCTCCACATACAAAATTAATTAGTTGACTTGCAGAATGGTCAGCAATAATTGGGATATTTAGTCCCACTGGCCCTAGGTTTCCAGCTTCACAATTCAGCTGATCTTTTATAGTCTCTTTGCTGGCAAAGGTAAGTGGTGATTTGACCCCGTTAATTTTTTCAGCTTTTACCGTATTTAATTGATGATCGCCACGTAGCACTAAAGCTACTAGTGGTGGGTTAGCATCGTTTTTAGATGATTCTTTTTTAGGTTGGCCTAATACAATTAGTGTTTTAATAATATTAGATTTTTCTACGCCCAACAACTGACTTATTTCTTCTATGCTACTGAGGTCTTGTGTTTTAATTTCTTGCAATTTAGTCTTGCTAGAAGAGCTTGTTGGGTCTGGAGACATCGCTTCAGTCATCTCAATGTTAGCTGCGAAATTACTTTGGGTAGAGAATGCGATAGAGTCCTCCCCCGACTCAGCTAAAACATGAAATTCATGGGAATGACTTCCGCCAATACTACCTGTGTCAGCTAGCACAGACCTAAAATTTAAACCAATTCGCTTAAAGATACTAATGTAGATTTCGTGCATTAATTGATACGTTTGAGATAGGCTTTCTTCAGTTGTATGGAATGAGTATGCATCTTTCATGATGAATTCTCTTGACCTCATAACACCGAAACGTGGACGTATTTCGTCACGAACTTTAGTTTGTATCTGATAAATAATTAATGGCAACTGCTTATAACTTTGAATTTCATTACGTACTAAATCTGTTATCACTTCTTCGTGAGTTGGACCAAGACAGAAAGATCGATCATGTCTGTCCTTCATGCGTAGAAGTTCTGGGCCATATTTTTCCCAACGGCCAGATTCCTTCCATAGTTCCGCAGGCTGGATTATTGGCATGAGAATCTCTTGCGCACCTGATCTATTCATTTCTTCTCTGATAATTGCTTCCACTTTACGTAGTACTAGTAATCCCATAGGAAGCCATGTGTATAATCCAGACGCTAATTTTCGTATCATACCTGCACGTAACATTAACTGGTGGCTAATAATCTCTGCATCAGAGGGGCTCTCTTTTTTTGTTGAAATTAAAAATTGGCTAGCTCGCATAATTTATTCTTTCTGTTGGCGGTTAACGTAAAAAAAGGTATTTTACGGTGATCATGTTTATTGGTATAGAGTAGAGGAATAATAAATTGTTTGAACTTCATCCTCAGTTAGTAAAGGATACTATATTTATTGGTGAGTTTAAGCTTTCGCAGCTACTTATTCATCGAGATGCTAATTATCCATGGTTTATTTTAGTTCCCAAGAAACCTGACATTACAGAAATCCACGAATTATCAAACAATGAGGCAATTCAGTTGATAAAAGAATCTTGCTTGTTATCAGAGGTGATGATGAGGTTGTTTATGCCTGATAAAATTAATATTGCAGCCCTAGGAAATATAGTTCCACAGTTGCATCTCCATCATATTGCCCGTTATAAAATAGATGTTTCTTGGCCCAAACCTGTATGGGGTCATAAACCTCAATTAGAATATGAAAAAGAGAAACTGCGACTTCGAATTGAATCAATTTCTCTCGCTCTTTCTCAAAATGGATTGAATGTTGCTTAGATATATATTTGGAGAAATTAACAAATCGGCCGCCTAAGAAACTATTTGGTTAGAAAAATGAGATAATATCTGTTCTTCTAGCGTTTGTTTTCATAAGGTATAATGCCGAGATTTTTTAAGGTACTCAGCGACTTGGTAAGCAGTTTGAGTAGAACTTTTCATAGGGCTTTAATTATTACGGGAAGAAATAATGCGTACAATTTATAGTGGTGCCCTTACTTCTAGGAACATTGATCAAGAAATTACAATTTGCGGTTGGGTACATCGTCGCAGGGACCATGGTGGTGTTATTTTTATTGATCTCCGCGATCGCGAAGGGTTAGTACAGGTAGTTTTCGACCCTGATGGAGGTAAGCACTTTCAGGTTGCAGATTCAGTGCGAAGTGAATATGTTCTTAAAATTAAAGGAAGAGTCCGCGCTAGATCCTCTGAGACATGCAATCCTGAGATGCCAACAGGACAAATAGAAGTATACGGGTTGGCATTAGAAATACTTAATGTATCGGAAACCCCCCCATTTCCTTTAGATGAGCATATCAAGGTTGGTGAAGATATTCGTTTGAAATACCGCTATATGGATTTGCGTCGTCCAGAAATGTTAAAAAATCTCATTTTCCGTTCTAAGGTCACTACTTTAATGCGAAACGACCTCAATGATAAGGGTTTTTTGGATATCGAAACTCCCATCTTGACTCGAGCTACCCCAGAAGGTGCAAGGGATTATTTAGTCCCTAGTCGCACTCATGAAGGTAAGTTTTTTGCACTACCACAATCACCGCAATTGTTTAAACAATTACTTATGATGTCTGGTGTCGATAAATACTACCAAATTGCAAAGTGTTTTCGTGATGAGGATCTCCGTGCTGACCGCCAACCAGAGTTTACTCAGGTAGATATTGAAGGCTCTTTTATTGATGAAAACGAAATCATGAAACTTAGTGAAAACATGATTAGTAGAGTTTTCAATGAGTTATTGGATGTTGATCTAGGCACCTTTCCGAAAATTTCATACTGTGAGGCAATGAACAGATATGGTAGTGATAAGCCCGACCTACGTATACCCCTCGAGCTAATAGAGATTAAGGATTTAATGGTCGATGTAGATTTTAAAGTTTTTTCTGGTCCGGCAAACGATCCTAATGGTCGCATTGCAGCTATTTGTGTCCCTAATGGCAATTCTATAAGTCGTAAGAAAATAGATGACTATACTTCTTTTGTCGGCATATATGGAGCTAGAGGACTAGCTTATATAAAAGTTAATAATAAAGATGATTTGGAAGAAGGCCTACAGTCGCCAATTGTGAAATTTCTGCCTCAGAATATCCGTGCTGAAATCCTTAAACGAACAGGTGCAGAAAACGGTGATCTCATTTTCTTTGGTGCTGACAATTATAGAATTGTTTCTGATTCTTTGGGTGCGTTAAGAGTCAAATTGGGCGAAGATCTAGATTTATATAATAGAACATGGGCACCCTTATGGGTTGTTGATTTCCCTATGTTCGAAAAAACAGATGATGGAAGTTGGACTTCTTTGCATCATCCGTTCACTCAGCCAGCTTGCGACGCTAAGGAATTAGTAGATGATCCCGGAAGTGCCTTATCATTAGCTTATGATATGGTCATCAACGGAACTGAGCTTGGTGGTGGCTCTATACGTATTGACAACTTAAAAATGCAAAAAACAGTATTTGCTGTTTTAGGGATAAGCGATAAGGAGGCTCAAGAAAAATTTGGATTTCTTCTGGAGGCTCTCAGTTATGGTTGCCCTCCTCACGGGGGACTAGCTTTCGGACTAGATCGATTGGTTATGCTGATGACGGGGAGCGTTTCAATTCGAGATGTCATCGCATTTCCTAAGACACAAACAGCAGCTTGTGTCCTCACAGATGCACCGGGGTCTGTTGATAAAAAGCAACTAAGAGATATGAGCATAGAGTTAAGAGAGAAAAAAGGCGCTTAAAGACATATAATATATTAGCTATTGCAACTAACCAGCATATTGAGTTGCAAAAAGATAAATAAAAATATAACTATATTTTAACGAGTAATCTAGGGAGACTGAAAGATGAAAGTATTAAAAAAAACTGATGAGTACACTATCTATCAAAAACGTTCTGGGCGCTACGCAGTGGAAGATGCCCTTCAAAATATCATAAATGGTATCGATAAGGTTAACATTCTCATAAAAGCTGGAATCATTAAGCAGGTTATTGTGGAATCTACCCCAGATGTAGCAGAAAAAGCACCGGCAGCAGAAGAAGCACCGGCAGCAGAAGAAGCACCGGCAGCAGAAAAAGCACCGGCAGCAGAAGAAGCACCGGCAGCAGAAGAAGCACCGGCCAAAAAAGAATAAAAAAAGAGGTGAATATA
>CAZSMR010000003.1:10125-15380 GCA_964608185.1 uncultured Porticoccus sp.
CACCGGCAGCAGAAGAAGCACCGGCCAAAAAAGAATAAAAAAAGAGGTGAATATAGCTTTTCAAAACTATTTAGTAATTTCTATTCCAAGCGGCCTAACACGCCGCTTTTTTTATAAATGCTCACAGATTAATCTTTAAGATTACAAAAAATTAAGGTTGTTTTTTTTATATTTTAGGATACTGTGACAATATACAGTATATAGATGGTCGTGTTCATATGTCATTGATTATAGGTATAGACCCTGGCTCTCGTAAAACCGGCTTCGGTATCATAGAAATAGTTAATCAGGGTAATTCTAAAGTTAAGTATTTGACTAGTGGAGTGATCCGCCTGCCATCAGACCCTCATCCTGTCCGGCTTGGGGTAATTTTTGATAATATTTCCCAATTAATTGACGAGTATAAGCCAAAACAAATGGCTATCGAGGAAGTTTTTCTCGCTCGCGACCCTAGTGCAGCTATAAAGCTAGGACAAGCTAGGGGCGCCGCTATTGTGGCTGGTGTAGCAAAAGGTTTAATGGTTGGAGAGTACTCAGCCCGTACAATTAAGAAGTCAGTTGTTGGTAATGGAGGCGCCACTAAAGAGCAAGTGCAACACATGGTCAAGACTATGCTGAACTTATCAGCTGCTCCTTCTGAGGATGCCGCTGATGCTTTGGCCGCTGCCATTTGCCATGCTCAAACCACCTCTATTGGATTAAAATTGGGTGGGTCATATCGTTACTCAAAGGGTAGACTTAAGCAAATAACTACCAACTCTGGTTAATTTAGTGAGGATTGACGAGCTGTCTAGTTTAATTAAAGTATATTGTATTTATATGGAGGATTTGTCTTGATTGGTAGAATCTCGGGAATTTTGGTTGAAAAAAAAGCGCCACAACTATTAATTGACGTTCAAGGAGTTGGATATGAGCTGTCGGTATCGCTCACTACCTTCTTTGCTTTACCAAATTTTGGGGATCAAGTGATTCTTCACACACATTTAGTTGTAAGAGAAGATATTCAGCAGTTATACGGATTTAGTGAACTAAGTGAGCGTGAATTATTTCGTATGCTTATTAAGGTTAACGGAGTGGGTCCAAAAATGGCTCTAACTATACTTTCAGGAATGACTGCCAAAGAATTTTCTGAAGCAGTGCGAGTTAATGACATAGAGAGGCTTATAAAACTTCCTGGTGTTGGAAAAAAGACAGCAGAGCGCCTAGCTATTGAGATGCGCGATCGTTTACCTACTGAATTATCGGCAGACAATTCAGGACAGACAAATTCTGAGGTTGAAGCTTTCCATGACAGATTAAGCGCTAGAGATGAGGCAGAAAGTGTATTGATTGCACTAGGCTATAAGTCACAAGAAGCAAACCGCATGGTCAGTATTGCATTAAAAGGCTTAGATGGAGAAGATAATGAAAAGGTTGGCGAAAGATTAATTCGATTGGCCCTGAAGAGTAAAGTAAAATCTTAGTCTTATATTATGAAAATAATGTATTAGGCCACTGTTAATAAATGGATCTAATAATAGCCTTTTCTCGTATGGAGATATAACTAAAAAATGATAGAAACCGACCGACTAATATCTCCAAAAGGAGAGGAGCAGCAAGAGCATTTTGATCGCGCTATTCGTCCATTAAGTCTAAATGATTATGTAGGGCAGGGTGCAGTTAGAAATCAGATGGAAATTTTCATTAGTGCGGCTGCTAAGAGAGAAGAACCTCTAGATCATACTTTAATTTTTGGTCCTCCAGGTCTTGGAAAAACTACATTAGCGCATATTATTGCGCATGAAATGGGAGTTGGATTAAAGACTACTTCTGGTCCAGTTCTAGAAAAAGCTGGAGATCTCGCAGCAATAATGACAAATCTGGAGCCCGGAGACGTACTTTTTATTGATGAAATTCATCGTTTAAGCCCAATAGTTGAAGAGGTCATTTATCCTGCAATGGAGGATTATCAACTTGATATAATGATTGGTGAGGGTCCAGCAGCCCGATCAATAAAGTTGGACATACCACCCTTCACGCTTGTTGGCGCGACTACTAGAGCAGGCTTGTTGACCTCTCCCTTAAGGGATCGTTTTGGTATTGTTCAGCGATTAGAATTTTATTCTAATAAAGAGCTAAGTGAAATAGTTTCTCGATCAGCTAAAATCCTTGGTGTGAAAATAGATGACAAAGGAACACAAGAAATTGCTATGCGTTCAAGAGGTACTCCGCGGATTGCAAACCGTCTATTACGTCGAGTTAGGGATTATGCAGATATCAAAGCTGATGGAATTATTACATCAGGTGTAGCTGACATGGCTTTAAATATGCTAAATGTAGATGCTTGTGGATTTGATCATATGGATCGTCGTTTAATGCTTGCAATAATAGAAAAGTTTGAAGGTGGCCCTGTTGGAATTGACAGTATGGCAGCGGCCATCAGTGAAGAGAGACACACCATAGAGGATGTAATTGAACCTTTTTTGATACAGCAGGGCTTCTTGTTACGGACACAAAGAGGACGAACTGTGTCAAGATTGGCCTATGAGCATTTTGGGTTAAAAGCACCAATAAAATAGATAAATATTAGAGTTGATATACAAATGACGCAAAAATTATGCCTACCAATCCGTGTGTATGTTGAAGATACAGATGCAGGTGGAATTGTTTATTATGCTAATTACCTTAAATATATCGAGCGTGCTAGGACAGAGCTAATAAGAACTTTTGGTTTTGATAAGCCAGCATTATTTGGAAGTCTTCAGTTTGTAGTTTATTCAGTAAATATCAGGTATCTTCAGTCAGCAGTATTAGACGATGAAATTGTTGCAACTGCAGAGCTAATCAATGTGTCTCCAACTGCTTTTATAGTTAAGCAAACTGTGTTCAGAGGAAATAATCTATTGATAGAGGCAGAGGTTAAAATAGTCTGCATAAGTCACGATAAAAAAAGACCATGTGCAATACCTGATGACATGTTGAAAAAGTTTCAAGCTGCAATAAGAAATGAACAGGAGATCGACTCATGACAGAGCAGTTGTCTTTATGGAGCCTAATTGCCAATGCCTCTTTTATAGTTCAATTCGTCATGTTGCTTCTTTTTTTGGCTTCAGTGGTGTCTTGGGTGATGATCATCCAAAGAGGATTGTACCTAAGAGAAGCAGAACAAAATTTACGTCAATTTGAAGATGATTTTTGGTCAGGCGTAGACTTAAATCAATTGTATGAAGATATCAGAAGTTCGGATGGAGGCGAGGGTCTTCCGAGTGTATTTCGGTCTGGATTTCGAGAGTTTAGCAAACTTTCGCAACAAGCTGGAGTAGACGCAGATGCAGTGATGGAAGGTACTGAGAGATCAATGAGAGTAGCTCTATCTCGAGAGGAAGAAAAACTCAATCAAAATCTACCATTTCTTGCTAGCGTAGCTTCTGTGAGCCCATATATCGGATTATTTGGAACGGTTTGGGGGATCATGAATTCATTTCGTGGCCTAGCTAATGTTCATCAAGCTACGTTAGCGGTAGTTGCCCCAGGAATCTCTGAAGCGTTAATTGCGACAGCAATGGGTTTGTTTGCCGCTATACCTGCAGTATTAGCCTACAACAGATATTCTGCAACTGCCGATACGATTTATAATGGTTATGAAACTTTTGCAGAAGAATTTTCTACTATTCTCCACCGAAGGATTCATAGCAAGTGACAATTAAAACTACTAAGAATAAGCGCCGCTTGGTTGCAGAAATCAATGTCGTCCCTTATATCGATGTAATGTTAGTACTTCTTATAGTTTTTATGGTTACCGCACCTTTATTGATGCAGGGTGTAAAGGTCGAGTTACCCAATGCTCCCTCTGCACCCCTAGAAGAAAATAATAGAGATCCTTTAATTGTATCAATTAAGGCTGATGGTACTCTTTATGTGGATCTAGGAAATGGAAAAAATAAGCAAGAGCTTTTGGAATCGATTATATCTAAGGTAAAAAAAGTATTGCGACAGGAATCAAAAACACCCGTACTAGTTTGGGGAGATGCTAATGTTGAATATGGCTCTGTTGTTGAGCTGATGAGTGAGTTACAAAAAGCTGGAGCATCCTCTGTAGGCCTTGTAACCGAACCTCCAAGAAAAAATTGATTACTAAGCTATCCAGGAAAATTAATCCACTTATTACAGCTATTTTTCTCAGCTTTATTTTACATACAACGTTGATTGTTTTCTTAGTCATCAAATGGGATCCAGAGAGCAAGCCGCAGAAAATTTCAGCTCCAAAATATATACAAGCTAAACTTATCAATCAACAGGATAAAAGATTAAAAAAGTTAGGAACTAAACCTAAACCTAAACCTAAACGTATAGTTAAAGCTAAACCAAAATCTAAAGATGAAAATAAGTTCCAGAAAAAACGAAAAATAGTTGAGCAAAAAAAGGCGAAAAATTTACAAGCAAAAAAACAATTGGAAAAAGAAAGCCACGATAAAAAAATGACTTCTAGTTATTCTGCGTATATAACGGAAAGAATTGAAGCTAACTGGAATAGACCTCCAAGTGCCAGGAGAGGAATGGAAGCTAAGCTGCTAATAAGGCTTGTACCAACTGGGCAAGTAGTGAGCGTTGCACTATTGAAAACAAGCGGTAATATAGCTTTTGATAGGTCTGCAGAGCAGGCCGTTTATAAGGTGGGGAATTTTGATAAATTACAGAAAATGGATTTACGTATTTTTGAAAAAAGTTTTAGACAATTAGAATTAGTCTTTAGGCCGGATGATTTGAGGTTGTAGTGCATTGAAAAAATTTAATTTAATTATAATGCTATTTTTGTTTGCTTTAATTTTTCCGTTATCAGCGATTGCAGGCCTATCTATTGAAATTACAAAAGGGATTGATAACCCCACAAAAATAGCAGTGGCCCCTATTGTTTTTGATGGTGACCAGCTCTCGGAAGATATTGCTATTATTGTTCAAGATGATCTTGAAAGAAGCGGTTTATTTGAGCCAATTTTTAGAGAAAATATGCTATCTTTTCCTAGTTCAAATAAAGACGTATATTTTAGAGACTGGCTTATTCTGGGCGCAGAATATTTAGTTGTCGGGAACTTGTTAATCAATAATGGCGTCTATCAAGTTACATTTAGCCTGTTGGAGGTGCACAGCTCCCGATTAGTATTTACAAAGATCGCAAAAGGCTCTAAAAATCAGTTAAGAGATTTAGCTCATCATATTAGCGATGAGGTTTATCAAGCGGTCACAGGAATTGCAGGAGCATTTTCAACCAGAGTTGC
>CAZSMR010000003.1:15390-55562 GCA_964608185.1 uncultured Porticoccus sp.
TAAAATTGGATAGCAAGATAAAATATAAACTTATGGTAGCAGATGTTGATGGTGCCAGAGAAAGATTAATACTTGAATCTAATCACCCCATAATGTCTCCCTCTTGGTCCCCTGACGCAAAAGAATTAGTTTACGTCTCCTTTGAGACAGGTCGTCCAGCGGTATTTCGCCAAAAATTAGCTAATGGCCGTAGAAAGCAGCTAACCAATTTTAAAGGGTTAAATGGTGCCCCTTCATGGTCCCCAGACGGAAAAAAATTAGCACTAGTTCTTTCCAAAGATGGAAACCCTGAAGTTTATACCTATGACTTAAAAAGTGAAGAATTTACCCGACATACAAATCATTTTGCAATAGATACTGAGCCAAATTGGACTCCAGATAGCAAGTCTTTAGTTTTTACTTCAGACAGAGGTGGCTCACCGCAAATATATAGATTAAAGCTCAAGACAAGTGAGATAGAACGTTTAACTTTTCGAGGTACTTATAATGCAAGACCGAGACTTGCCGCAAACGGCAGGACTCTGGTGATGGTTCATAGAAGTGCTCAGCAATTCCATATTGCAACACAAGATCTAGTCAATGGCGACTTAAGAATTTTGACTAATACAAGTTTAGACGAGTCGCCGACAGTAGCTCCAAATAGTGCTATGCTTCTCTATGCGACAAAGATAAATAATAAAGGTGTTTTAGCAGCCGTTTCACTTGATGCAGGAGTAAAATTTCTTCTCCCAAGTAAACAGGGGGATGTGCGAGAACCTGCTTGGTCACCAAAATAAAATAGAACTAAAACTACTGTATGCCATCTAATATATAAAGCCGTTATCAACAAGGAAATATAATGATAAATAAAATATTTAAATATGCTGCACTAACTGTACTCTGTTCTATACTTTCGGTGGGTTGTTCTTTCACAAAAAATAATAGTATAGAAACCATGGCTAACGATAGTATTACAACGGGAGCTGTCAATGATAGAGCTATAAAGAGATCTTCTTTAAGAACTGATAGCAAGGTTCCTCGCGTATTTTATTTTGAATTTGATAAAGTCATGCTGAGTGCTGAGGCAAGATCTGCTTTGCGTCTCCATGCTAAAAGCCTACTTTCTAACCCAGTTAAAATTCGATTGCTAGGGCATGCAGATGAAAGAGGCAGTCGAGAATATAATATGGCTTTAGGAGAAAATAGAGGTAACGCTGTCCGTGATTTTTTAATTCAAGAGGGTGTTAGAGGATCATTGATCGAAGTAGTAAGTTATGGTGAAGAAAAAGCTGCTTCTTCAGGAAGTAACGAAAATTCATGGGCCATGAATCGAAGAGTAGAATTAAAATAATATTAAATGCCTATTATCAGTAAATGAAAACTATTATTAGATTATTATTTATTTTTATTAAAAATATACATATTACGATCTGTGGGATTGTATTTTCTGTATCAGTAATAGCTGCTGCTCCAGTTGAAGATATTAGGAAACCACAGACAACTACCGATAATTCGATTACTTTAGAAGCGGGCCCTCAGGCTTTGAAAAATGATGCCCATTATCAAGGGCAGCTTTTAAAAGAGGAGGTGCGAGCACTAAGAGGTATAGTTGATGAATTGAGAAATGATGTTAAGCAGCTCACAAAGCAACAAAAAAGTAACTATCTTAATTTGGATCAAAGACTTTCAGCGCAATCTAGAAATATAAAAAAATCTCCAAATATTAAACATGAACAGCCCTCAACGGTACCACTTGGTTTTATTGCTGATAAAAATAAGAAGCCTGCTGCTTTACCAGAAAAAGAAGTCGATCATTATAATAAGGCTTACTTTTATTTAAAGTCAGGCGATATAAATAAGGCTATAATTAAGTTTAAGGCTCATATAGATGTTTATCCAAGTGGTGGATATGTAGCTAACGCGTATTATTGGCTCGGAGAGATATACTTACTTCAGAGTCAACTAGATTTAGCTCTCGAGGCATTTATGATGATCCAACAAAACCATCCTACCCATAGAAAGTATTTAGATTCTAAGTTCAAAATGGGACAGGTATATCACATGCTAGGAAATCAAGTTAAAGCTAGGGATCTTCTTGCCAGTGTTGCAGAAGGAGAGAGCAATGTTGCTATATTGGCTCGAAAATTTATAGATGAAAATTTTTAACCCTAGACGCTTTGTTGCCGCATCATACCGCACATTTTTAGCCGAGAAATTACCGTATAATTAACACTTGATTTTTCATTGCTCATGAGTAAGATATGTTCCTTCTTCAAATGGGTCGTTAGCTCAGTTGGTAGAGCAGTTCCCTTTTAAGGAATTGGTCGTTGGTTCGAACCCAACACGACCCACCATATCTTAAAAACGTTAAATTTTTTATGGAAAGCCCCACTTTTCTATGCATGTTGTGTATGTGCTAGAATTATTAAAGTGCACCTATTGAAAATTGATTATGAGTCTACCTCTGAAGCAGTATGTAAAAAAAGCTAGTGTTATTCCTAGTTCAAAGGCCGATCAAATTATTGGATCCCACCTTGAGTTCCCTTACGTCCGTCCTAAACATACCGCAGAAGAGGTGTACCTCTATAAAACTAGAATTAAGAAACTTCTCAAGAAGAGGAATGCAGTCATAGTTGCACACTATTATACAGACTCGCTCATTCAATCTTTAGCAGAAGAAACCGGCGGTATCGTATCCGACTCCCTAGAGATGGCAAGGTTTGGTAATACGCATAAAGCTTCTGTCTTGATTGTTGCTGGTGTAAAGTTTATGGGTGAGACAGCGAAAATATTAACACCAGAAAAAACAATTTTGATGCCCACTCTTGAAGCAACATGTTCTCTTGATATTGGTTGCCCCGAAGAAGAGTTTGGTAAATTCTGCGACCAGCATCCAGAGAGAACCGTCGTTGTTTACGCCAATACCTCTGCTGCTGTAAAAGCACGAGCAGACTGGGTTGTTACATCCAGCATAGCTTTAGACGTTGTTGATTATCTCGATAGTTGTGGAAAAAAAATACTTTGGGCGCCAGACAAATATTTAGGAAGTTACGTTCAGAAAAAAACTGGGGCTGATATGCTAATGTGGGATGGAAGTTGTATCGTGCATGAAGAATTTAAGTCCCAAGGTGTGATTAGTCTGAAAAAGATATATCCCGATGCAGCATTACTTGTTCATCCGGAATCACCAGAAGATATGGTTAATATTGCTGATTTTGTTGGCTCTACTTCGCAATTGATTGAGGCGTCTAAATTTCTTCCTAACAAACAGATGATTGTGGCAACTGATTCCGGTATTTTTTATAAAATGCAGCAGGCATCTCCAGATAAAGAACTAATTATTGCTCCTACAGCTGGAGAGGGAGCAACATGTAGAAGTTGTGCAAATTGCCCCTGGATGGGAATGAACGACCTAAAAAAATTAATGGAGTCGCTAGAATCAAACAAGAACCAAATATTTGTAAAAGAAAGTACCAGAATAAAAGCAATGTGTTCTTTACAAAAAATGTTAGATTTTCGGGACCAGCAACTATAGGCTCTTCATGTCTTTCTCGAGTTTATCTAAATTCTTAAGTTTCTGATCAATTATTAATTTTTGCTTGTAGTCATGAAGCAATAATTTTCTGGCATATAAGAGTTGGTCTCTTGCCTGGCTAAAGACCCCAATTAAAATAAAGTACTCGGCTCTTGCTTTATGAACCCCAGGTATATTTCCTGCCAGCCCACGAATTTCAGCAAGTTGAAACCATACTTCAGGGTTCTCAGGATGGCTATTCTTCAACGAGTTAAGTGTTTTTTCTGAATCAAAAAAACGATTAGCCTTAAGATATGTTTCAGCAAGAGACATCCTTAATGGATAATTCTCAGGATGTTGTTTTAAAAGCTCTTTAGTTTTTTTAACAGCGATGTCATATTTTTCTACGTTGCGAAAAATTTCAATTTCAGCCATTTTGTAATGAAGATCATTTGGAGATTTTTTTAGTAATTTTTCAAGTGACTCTTCAGCTTTTGAGTAATTTCTTGATTGTATGTATGAAAGCACTATGCCATATAGTGCAGCACTACTATTTTTTTCAGTATCAAGCAGTTCACTTTTGAAATAATTAAGAGATATGCTAGGATTTTCGTTAATAGCAATAATTGCTCTTGCGCGCATTAGATGAAATTCGATGTTATCAGAGTAGTCTTTGATTTTTAGTTGATTTATTCTATTCTTGGCATCCACAACACGATCTTGGGTTAAGGGGTGACTCCTTAAAAATTCAGGAACTTTACTACTGGTATATCTCGTTAACTTAAGCATTCCTTCGAACATAGTGGACATGGCGCTCGGATTCATCCCAGATGCGATCATTGTCTGGAGTCCAAGTCTATCGGCTTCCCTTTCATTTTGTCTGCTGTAACGCAAAGCAGTATTTCTACCCATTGCTTGGGTTGCACTTAAGCCGGCCATTCCAGCATCGCTTCCAACTGTTGCTGCCAAAACAAGACTAGTTAGGAGTCCGGCCATGCTTGCTACTTTATTTTTTTTCTGTCTATCTAAACGGCGCGCAAAATGTCTTTGACTAAGGTGAGCAATTTCATGTGCTAGGACAGAAGCTAGTTCATCTTCTGATTTTGCGAATAGAAATAATCCTGTATGAATCCCGATTACTCCCCCAGGTACAGCAAAAGCATTCAATGTTGGATTATCAACAACTATAATTTCAAGTCGTCGATCTTCGAGTCGACTTTTAGTTGCTAATCTATAAATTAGTTGCTTCAAATAGCTCCGTAAAAAAGGGTCATCATTTTCGCGAATTCTACTACGATAAGCTTTTAGCCAAGCTCGACCAAGTTCATATTCTTTTTGTTTGGAAATGCTACTAGAAGATGCATCACCTAATAGTGGGAGGTTTATAGTAGAGCTTTCAGTTGTCACAACAAAAAACACTAAAACTATTAAGGTTAGCATTAAATATTTCGAGCGTTTAATTAGCAACGGTAATTATCCATTTGTATGTTTGTACACCCAAGATCCTTAAGTACTAGTTTAATTATAAAATTAAACTAGTGATAATAGATACATTTTAGCTCTTGGAAGATAATGGTGTCTAAAATTGTAGTCAATGCTATTGTAGCTTGTCCATCGATCTCATAACCTATATAAAATAATGTCTGCTGACAAATATGGAGGCTTGTATGTTGAAAGTTCTGGCAAATTGGATTAATCGTTATTTTGGAGAGGAAGAGCCAGTCTTGTTAGTTTTACTAGTAGCGTTCGCACTCCTTGTTCTGATTACCCTCGGTCAAATAATAGCTCCTTTTATCGCAGCCCTTATATTTGCTTTCTTACTGCAGGGGGGCGTAAATCGTCTTGTGTCTTTTCATATACCAAGAGTAGCAGCAGTAACTATTATATTCTTAATTTTCGTGGGGGCTCTTTCAGCAATTTTAATTATTCTTTTACCACTGATAGGTCGACAAGCTTTGAATTTAGCAGAAAAAATCCCGATGATCGTCGATCACTCCCAAAGTGTACTCTTAGTGTTATCTGAGAAGTTTCCGCACATTTTTTCTGATAATCAGATCAAAGATTTATTTACCCAGGGCTCTAACGAGCTTGGTAGTATTGCTCAAAATTTAGTAAGTTTTTCTTTTGACACCTTCCCCAGTATCTTGGCATTTATCTTGTACGTAGTTCTAGTTCCTTTGTTAGTTTTTTTTATGCTAAAAGATAGAGAAAAGCTACTAGGATTTTTATCTAATCTCCTTCCTTCTCGACGTCCTATGATGTGGAAGATATGGAAAGAAATGAATCTTCAAATGGCTAATTACGTTCGTGGAAAAGCCATTGAGATAGTGATTGTTGGACTTGTAAGTTATGTTGCATTTTTATTCCTTGGATTAAATTATGCAGCTCTACTCGCATTACTAGTTGGCTTGTCTGTGATAGTTCCTTACGTTGGAGCCCTTTTAGTGACGATTCCCGTTTCAATGGTAGCCTATCTGCAGTGGGGTTGGGGTGGTGATTTATTCTTGTTACTGGGTGTTTATGCGGCTATACAGGCATTAGATGGCAATGTTTTAGTACCTTTATTATTTTCAGAAGCTGTTAACTTGCATCCAGTATCAATCATACTCGCTGTTATATTATTTGGAGGAATTTGGGGTTTCTGGGGAGTATTTTTTTCAATACCTTTAGCAACATTAATTAAAGCTCTTTATAATGCATGGGCAAGTACAGAACTATCCCCATCTGAACCAAATTAATTATTAACTTAACTCATGTGATCGCGAATGAATAAAATTGTAAGTATATGCTTCTGTAGCTTGATGATCGCTATTCAGATTCAGGCATCAGAAATAAATAATTCCTTTGAGAGCTATGCTGATACAAACAAATCTGATCAAGCTGTAATTCAGAAAAGTGAAGCAGACACATCCAAGTATCGTTACATAAAGTTACCAAACCAAATGAAAGTGTTGCTAGTTTCTGATATGGAAGCTGATAAGGCTGCAGTATCTCTTGATGTTTTTGTAGGAAGTTCTCAAGATCCAATAAAGCGTCAAGGCTTGGCTCATTTTCTTGAGCATATGCTGTTCTTAGGTACAGATAAATACCCTACTCCAGACGAGTATCAGTCATTTATTAGTCAGCATGGCGGCAAACATAACGCTTATACATCTTTTGAGCACACTAATTATTTTTTTGATATAGACCCTGTATTTTTTGAGTCAGCCCTAGATCGTTTTTCGCGTTTTTTTATCGCTCCTCAATTTAATTCAGAGTACGTTGATAGAGAAATGAAAGCTGTACATTCTGAATATATGGCACGAATAAAAAATGATTATCGTCGCCAAAGAAACGCTTTTTCTCAAATTATTAATCAGAATCATCCGGCAGCAAAATTTAGTGTTGGAAATTTTAATATCCTTTCTAATACTAAAAATGGAACTGTTCGCAAGGATCTGTTAGATTTTTATGACGAATATTATTCTGCAAATAGGATGGCATTAGTAGTTCTAGCCCCGAAGAGTTTAGATGAACTAGAGTCAATCGTTGTAGCTAGATTTGAGGAAGTAAAAAATTCCAACAAACCGCAAATAAAACATGGACAGCCATTATTTGTTGAAGGCAGTTTACCGCAGCTGCTCTCAATTAAACCTGTTCAAGAAAGGCGTCAGCTGACCATCACCTTTCCTTTAATTGCTATGGAAGATTATTATCGAGAAAAGCCCCTAAACTATATCTCTAGTCTTATTGGAGATGAAGGAAAGGGTAGCTTACTGTCTTTGCTTAAAGAAAAAGGATGGGCTGAAGCTCTTTCAGCAGGAGAGGGCCTTTCTGATTTAAGTGGAAGTTCTTTTGACATAAGTGTTGCATTAACTCCTGATGGAGTTAAGCAATGGGAAAAAATTGTCAGCCTTGTCTTTCAAGAAATTAAATTGATTTCCAGCGAGGGAATTAAAAAGTGGCGGTGGTTAGAACAAAATACTTTAGCTAATACCGCCTTTCGTTATAAAGAGCTAGACAGCCCTATTCAGCGCGTTAGTCAATTAGCTGCTCAGCTTCAAGAATATCCCCCAGCGTTTGTTATACGAGGCCCATACCTTAATGACTTATATGATCCTCAGCTTATTAAAAAAGTATTGGAGGCTATGAAACCTAGCAATGCATTAGTCACTTTAATATCCCCAAAGATTAAAGCTAAAAAAGTTACTGTGCTTTATAAAGTGCCATATGGGCTTAAAAAAATCATAGCATTTGAAAAAATAAATTTGGATGAATCTTTAAAGTTACCAATGCCAAATAAATTTATTCCTGGTGACTTCAAAGTAAGATCAATAACTAAAAAAATGTCTTTAGATAACCCATTATTGCAGGCTAATAAAGAAAACTATCGTCTCTGGCATTATTTGGATTCTTATTATAAAGTGCCAAAAGCTCAGTTTTACGCATCAGTCAAAATACGACCCATAGAGAATGCATTCGATGCTGCGATGATAGATTTATATTTGCGCGTGATAAACGAAAGACTTAATGAACCAAATTATGCCGCATCTCTCGCTGGTTTAAATTATCAAACTTATAGACAAGCTAACAGTATAGGTATCTTTGTAAGTGGCTTCGATAACAAGCTGCCTTTTCTAATAGAGGAGGTCGTTAAAGGTTTACTAACACCAGTTTATGAAGATAAATTATCATCTGTTGACAGTGTTGAATCGATAGATTCTTTATTAGAAAGACTCAGAACAGAGCTGATTAGAGAGTGGAAAAATACAAAGAAAGATTCACCCTATAAGCAAGTTATTGTTGAGCCTAATTATCTTCTTGATACAACTTCGTGGAGCCCACATGAGCTTGCCGAAGCTGCTTTAAATTTTAATAAAGATAAATTCACTAAGCTTATAGGTAGTTTGTACGATGGGGCAACTATAGATTTCCTAATAGGTGGGAATATCAATATTACTGATGCCAAGTTAATTGCAAAAAATACAGCTCAGCGCTTTTCAAAAAAACCTTATGAAAATCCAGTTAATAAGAAAGTTTACAAAATCCCATCAGGAGAGAAACTTAAAACTAGTCTAGCGATAGATCATAATGACTCTGCTATATTGCGATATTATCAGGGCCGTAATGACAGCTTAAAAGAAGCTGCAACAATGATTTTAATCAAACAGCTGATTAGTTCAGATTTTTTTCATGAACTACGTACTGAGCAGCAGTTGGGATATATTGTTGCTGTAGTCGATAAGACAATTGATAGGGTTCCAGGTATTGGTTTGTTAATTCAGTCTCCTGAGGCTCAAGTCTCTGATCTTGAGCACGCGATCGACAGTTTCTTATTCAATTTTCTGAGCAACATAAAAAATATGCCTCATAAAGATTTTTTGCAACAAAAAGAAGCAGTACTTGTAAGATTGAGAGAAAAGCCAAAAAATTTAGTAGAGCATTCTTTGAGATTCTGGAAAAGTATAACCATGCATGATTATGATTTTTCTCGGCTAGATAAGTTGATACTATCAGTGCAACAACTTACCCATGAGGATGTTTTAGGAGCGTACGATTTTTTAATGGTTAAATCTGGTTATTCCTTGCAAATTAATACCGGGAGTAAACCCACTTTCGATAAAAAACAATTTGAAGAGAGCCGAGAATTTTATAATTTTTAATCCGTTAAAATTAAAAACTACACTGACTCTTAATAAAGCCCTACATAAATTTTTACTTTTTATGATTTTTTTGGCTAGGTGATTTTTTTAGTCTCTTATTTTCTGCGTAATCCTTACTTTTGCTGTTCGCATTAAGAATGCTAAGCCGCATAGGCTGTTGTTTAACACGCACCTTATGTTTTAAGTGCTGGAAGATGTCATTTGGCATTCCTTTTGGAAGATCGACGGTGCTATATTCATCATAAAGTGCTATTCGTCCTATATTTTTTCCGTCAATGCCTGATTCACTTGCAATGGCTCCAACAATATCTTTTGGCATAACCCCATGATTTTTTCCTGCTTCTATTCTATAAGTATCCATATCTAAGTCATCATTTGATTTTTTTTTCTTAGAAGACTCGGATCGTCTTGTTATCCGTTGAGGATTCGAGCGAATATCTTTTTCATATGTTTTCTTCTCATTAAATTTAGAATCTATAGGTGTCATATTAGGGAAAAGAGGACGATCTTGTTGAAGCTGAGAAGCCAAACCTGCTGCTACATCAGATATAGATATATTATTATTTTCACATAATGTATGTAGGAGTTTTTTGAAACGATCAAGGTCTTTAACCTCAAGACTTTGAAGTGCACGCTCTTCAAATTGCTGGATTCGCTGAATACTAACCTGGTCTCCAGTCGGAAGGCCCATCAGAGTAATTTTTTGATTCGTCGACCTCTCAATTGAATGTAGAAGCCTGTTTTCTTTAGGGGCAACGAATAAAATTGCTTTTCCATCACGACCAGCTCTTCCAGTGCGACCAATTCTATGAACATAAGCTTCATTGTCATAAGGGATATCATAGTTGATTACGTGACTTATACGCTCAACATCTAGCCCTCTAGCAGCAACATCTGTAGCAACTACAATGTCTACCTGGCCTTTTTTCAGTCGATTTACAGTTCGCTCACGAAGGGTCTGGCTCAAGTCGCCATTTAGTGCAGCTGCAGAAAATCCCCTAGCTTCAAGTTTTTCAGCTACTTCTGCTGTAGAGGATTTTGTTCGAACAAAAATAAGCATACCGTCAAACTCTTCTACTTCTAAAATTCTGGTCAAGGCCTCCATTTTTTGATGGCCTTTAACAATAAGATAAAACTGTGTGATTCGTTCGACAGTTTTTGTCTTCGAAGCAATACTTACTTCTCTAGCATCTCCAAGGTATTTTTTTACAACCCTACGAATAGTCGGTGGCATTGTTGCTGAAAACAATGCCCTTTGGCATTCAGATGGTGTTTCGGCAAGAATAGTTTCAACGTCATCAATAAACCCCATTCTAAGCATTTCGTCTGCCTCATCTAGAACTAATGCATTGAGTTTGTTTAGTATTAAGCTTCGTCGTCTGATGTGGTCAAGTATTCTGCCAGGCGTCCCAACAATCACCTGCGCTCCTCGGCGAAGCCCGCGAAGCTGGATACTCATATCTTGGCCACCATATACTGGTAGAACATGGAATTTTTTGAGGTGCCTTGCATATGTCTGAAATGCTTCCGCTACCTGTATTGCAAGTTCACGAGTAGGAGTCAACACTAAAATTTGAGGGGTCTTTTGAGTATTATCTAGGCGGCTTAGCAATGGCATTGCAAAAGCCCCGGTCTTTCCAGTACCTGTTTGAGCGACACCAAGTAAATTGTCTCCTTTTATTAGTATAGGAATACTCTGCGCTTGAATAGGTGATGGTTGTTCGTAACCGAGTTGTTTTATGGCCTTCAACACTGGGTCAATAATGCCCAGTGATTCAAAATCGGGGGGTAACATAAGTTAAGCCTGCATTGCTTGAATTCTAAACTTTAAGAAGCTGAATTGAGGAAATGCGGCAAGTATACGCTCATGGTGTTGCGGGAGAAAGTATTTTTGTTTACGCGCTCTTAATAACAAATAGATTGGTATTTTCACTATGATTTTTGTGCTATGTGATTGTTCCTGTAGTTCTTATTCTTTTTACCCCCTTTTTTAAGGATCTGTCTTCATTTTTATCATGACGAACTACTTTACTATTTAGTACATTTTTTAATGCAATCAAAATCCCCATAATGATAAATGCACCTGGCGGCAACACGAATATCAAGAAGCCATAGCCCTCAGAAAAGAATCTTATAGTCCAGCTGGCTGCAAATGAACCAAATAATAAATCCATATTTGAAAAAATTGTACCAACACCAAGAATTTCACGTATTGCTCCAATAGTAAGAAGCACAAAAGAAAAACCTGCCCCAATCATAATTCCATCTAGAGCTGATTTTAGTACATTATTTTTACTTGCAAAGTCGTTAGCTCTACCTAGGATTACACCGTTAGTAACTATTAATGGAACAAATATCCCCAGAAGTATGTATAACTCATAGGTAAAGGCCTTCATAATTAGTTCAGTGCAAGTTGTAAGTGTAGCGATAATAATCACAAAGGATGGAATTTTTATTACCCCTGATACTTTGTTTCTCATTAAGGATACAATTATATTTGTGAAAGTTAGAATAAGCATTGTGGCAAGGCTGATTCCTGTAGCTTTTACCACACTACTAGAGACTGCCAAAAGAGGACACAGTCCTAGTAACTGAACAAGTGCCGCATTATTTTTCCATAGTCCGTTATTAATGATTTCCTTGTAAGAGATGCCGAACATTAATTTTTATCTCCTAAGATATTTTCAGCTATAACTGGATTATAGGCACTGAATTCCTCAAAAAGTCTTAATTTATCCTTCTCATAATATACAAGTGCATTCAGTACTTGAGAAACAACCGCCCTTGGTGTGATAGTTGCCCCAGTAAACTGATCAAAATATCCACCATCTTTTTTTAGTTTCCATAATTCAGGCTTCGGATTGCTCAGAGATTTACCATTAAAACCTAGAATCCAATCACTCTTACTAATGTCTAGTTTGTCACCAAGACCTAAAGTCTCTTTGTGGGACAATACTCTAGTAGCTGCGATAGTCCCATTAACATTTATACCAACTAACATCTTGATATCACCACTGTAGCCGTCAGATGATGTTACTGGAACTATAATCGCAACAAGTTGATTATTTTTACGCACCAGATTAACTTTACCTTTTTTAACGCCTAATAGAGATAAATATTCCTCAGGAATATCAGTAGTATCGCTCAAAATATCGTTGTCATGTCTTTCTACTGGGATAATTTCAAAGTAAATTTTTTTGGCAATTTTTCTCTCAGACTCGGCAATTTTATCCTTAGTTTTCTCATATGTGACTGATAATAATATCCCTGCGATTAAACCAAAAATACCTAAAATGCAGCAATTTTTCCAAATAGAATTATCTAGCATCACTTGAGCCTTTTTTTTGACTTTTACTAGATTTACTATACTGATTGTTATGCTCAATTGTTAAGTGATCTATTAATGGCGCAGAAAAATTAATGATTAGTACAGCAAAAGCAACTGCATCTGGAAAGCTACCCCAACTCCTAATTATAAAAATTAATACACCAATTAGTATTCCGTATATCAGCCTTCCTTTGCTATTAGATGCCGATGTAACTGGATCTGTTATTATAAAAAAAGCTCCAAGCATAGTTGCACCGCTGAATAGGTGAAACAAAGGAGAACCCAAACTTGAGGAGCTACCACCATCATAGAAAATAGATGAACATAACACTAATGATCCTAGCATTCCAAATGGTGCATGC
Source organism: uncultured Porticoccus sp. (assembly GCA_964608185.1). GTDB lineage: Bacteria > Pseudomonadota > Gammaproteobacteria > Pseudomonadales > Porticoccaceae > Porticoccus. Next base: position 28,216 of record CAZSMR010000003.1, read on the forward strand.
CAGGTAAAAATTCCTCGGTAGAGCAAAAAGCAACCACCAAGCAAGAAGCTTATGTTTATCCATTCCCATCCATATCCTGCCAGAATTCCTTGCTTAAATAATGGTGTATCTTTATAAACTTGATCTACTAAAAGACCTGTATTTTGCTTGAACACTTCAAGTGGAGTTGCTGCTGTAAACGCATCCACTATGCTAATTGTACTTTTACTTAAACTAAGAAAGTTATCTGGACTGAATATAGGAAAAACAACTTGAATAGATTGTAACAATCCTGGAATTTGTATAATTTCAGGATACATATATATGGGGGCCGGCCATGAGGTCATCTGTATTGGAAAAGATATAAGAAGAACTGCATAACCTACCATGGCTGGATTAAATGGATTATATCCATTGCTTCCATAAAGATTTTTGGCAATAACTATGGCAAAAAAAGACCCTACTACAGGTATCCACCAGGGTGCTAGAGGAGGGAGCGATAATCCTAAAAGTATAGCTGTTAAGAGAGCGCTATTGTCTCTTAAGTAAAACATTACAGGTCGCTTCCGCAGTTTTACTACAGCTGCTTCAAAACCTAAAGCTGCAACAGACGTTATAGTTATATTTATCAGAGACCCCCAACCAAAAAATAATACAAGCACAAATAATCCTGGAAGAGTTGCCAGTATAACCAGATGCATCATACGACCTTTATTTTTGCTTGACTCGTAATCTAATAGGGTAGTTTTCAGCAAGGCCATAATATACCGTAGTTATCGTCTAATTTTTTTTTGGGTAGATTGAATTTTTGCTTGTGCTTTTGTGGTCTGAAGCACCTTTAATTCAATTGGATGACTAGATCGAACTATATTGAGACGAACATGCGCGTCCTCAATAGCTGCAACAGCTTGTTCATGTTTATCGTCAGGTATTGCTAGCTTTAATTTGTCTAGTCTATTTTGCGCAGAACGCAGTTGATCTTCTGCTCTCGCAATACGCCTCAAGAATCTAGCTTGCTCTTTCTCTGGTGAAGATTTTTTAGTCCCAGCGCTCCCCATAGCTGCTCGAATTATTTCTTCAGCACTACTGTATGCTTTGGTTTTTTTTGTTATTTTATTTAGACGACTGTCACGCAGAGTTTTCTTTGCAAGTAGTTCTTTCTCTTTTCGATTTTTTTGATACTCGAAACGAATCCTAGCTTTATCAGCACCTAATACTAAAGAAGGTTGGTCCCATTTCCAACCATGTAAACTGTTTTTTACTGGGAGCATATCTATACAGTCTACAGGGCAGGGATCAACACAAAGATCGCATCCAGTACACTCATTTTCGATAACTGTATGCATTAGTTTTGCAGCACCAAGTATTGCATCCACCGGGCATGCCTGAATACATTTAGTGCAACCTATACATTCATCCTCGCGAATGTATGCAGCTAATTTTATGTCGTTTTCTTTGCCATACTGAGAGTCAAGCATAGGCGTATTTATATCTAAAAGAGATGCAATAGCATTAATAGTTTTCTGGCCACCTGGAGGACACTTGTTTATAGCATCACCGTTAGCTATCGCTTGCGCATAAGGCTTACATCCAGGATAGCTGCATTGACCACATTGAGTTTGTGGTAAAAGACTATCAATTTTTTCGACGATCGGTTTACTGTCTAGTTTAAATCGGACCGAAAAGGTGCTTAAAATAGCGGCAAAAATAATACAAAAACTAGTTAAAGTGGCTAGAGTTAAATAAAAAGATTGCTGACTAATAATATCGTACATATTTCTCTCTAAACAATTCCACTGAAGCCCATAAAGGCTAAAGATATTAATCCAGCAGTAATCATCGCTATAGAAGCACCTTTGAATGGTTCTGGCACATCAGCGACACTCAACCGCTCGCGCATAGCAGCAAATAATATTAATACTAGTGAAAAACCAATAGATGCACCCAAACCATAAAAAATTGACTCTAAAAAAGTATGCGCCTTAGCAGTATTTTGAAGCGCTACTCCAAGTACAGCTGAGTTAGTAGCAATTAATGGTAAAAAAATTAGTAGAGATCGGTGTAACAACGGGTTGTTTTTTTCAATATATATTTTGGTTAGCTGTACAGCAGCTGCAATAACAAGAATAAAAAATATGGTTTTGAGATATTCAATGTTTAGCGGAATTAATATCCAGCTATTCAATAAATAGCTAAACATAATTGTGGCCATTAGAACAAAAGTTGTTGCCCCAGCCAAACTAATTGCACCCTCAAGTTTGTTAGATGCGTCTATGAAAGGACAAAGCCCTAAACACTGAACCAAGACGAAGTTGTTCACGAATATAGTACTAAGTAGAATAAAAGCAAATTCCTGCATGTTTTCTTATCTCAAGAGATTGCAAGTTATAGCTTCAAGTCTGAATGATTTAGTTCATTTTGAAGCTATCTGACTTCAGCATAAAAATAATAATTTAAGTGATCCTTTGTCCTGGTTTAGCTCCACTATCTGGAGATAAAAGGTATACTCCATCGTCATCACCAGCAGCCAAGATCATTCCTTCAGATATACCAAATCGCATTTTTCGTGGTTCTAAATTTGCAACCATAACTGTTAAGCGACCTACGAGATCTTCAGGCTTATGGAATGAGCGTATAGCAGATAAAACATTTCTTTTTTCATTTCCGATATTAACAGTAAGCTGAAGTAATTTATCGGCACCTTCTACATACTCTGCTTGGGTTATTAGTCCCACTCTGAGATCAACCTTCATAAAGTCATCGAATTTGATTTGATCTGCCATATCTTCTATTAAGGGTAGCGCTTTTTTTTTCTCAGAGTCCATATTTTTTTTTGCCTTTTTTTGTCCATCAATATGTGCGGTGACAACTTTGTTGTTATCTTTAATCATTGAATCTATCTGACTTTTCTCTATTCTTTGCATTAAAGGTTTAAATTTATTGATCTTATGATTCATTAGTGGTCGAAATATACTATTCCAGTTGATTTCCTCGTTCAAGAACTCTTCAGTGGCTTCTGCCATCACTGGAAGTATAGGTTTTAGATAGACCATAAGAACCCTAAACAAGTTAATACCCAGTGAGCAGATATCTAATACTGCCTGTTTTTTTTCAGGATCTTTAGCTAATTTCCATGGTTCTTTAAGTGCGATATATTCGTTTACAGCGTCTGCTTGAGCCATTATTTCTCTTATAGCTTTTCCAAACTCCCTGTTCTCGTAGTGGCTAGCAATACTTTCAGATTTATCAGTTACTTGAGACAATAAATTTTGATCTTCTATCTCAGATGAAAGAAAACCATCGTTTCCCTCAGTTATGAAATTCGAACAACGACTAGCTATATTTACTATTTTCCCTATCAAATCACTATTAACTCTCTGCATAAAATCATCTAAATTTAAATCTAGATCATCTACTCCTGAAGAAAGTTTTGATGCGAAGTAATAGCGTAAGTATTCAGGGTTTAAATTTTTAAGATAGCTATGCGCGGTAATAAAAGTTCCGCGCGATTTAGACATTTTTTTCCCATTGACTGTTAAGAATCCATGCACAAAAATTTTAGTTGGAGTTCGAAAACCTGAGCTATCGAGCATAGCTGGCCAAAATAAAGCATGAAAATTAACAATATCCTTTCCAATAAAATGATATAATTCAGCTGATGAATTTTTATTCCAGAATTCTTCAAAGATGAGATCTGAACAATCACATAAATTTTTAAAGCTAGCCATATAACCAACAGGTGCGTCCAACCAAACATAAAAATATTTGTTAGGAGCATCTGGAATTTCAAAGCCGAAATAGGGCGCATCGCGGCTTATATCCCATTCCTTTAAGCCTGCATTAAGCCATTCGTTCAATTTATTAGATACTTCACTTTGTAGGTGATCGCCCCGCGTCCATTTTTTTAGAAACTCAGAAAACATAGGCAGTTTAAAAAAGTAATGTGTTGATTCTTTGGCTATGGGAGGTACTCCAGTAATAGTAGATACTGGATTTATTAAATCTAATGGAGAATAAGTCGCTCCGCATGCTTCGCAGTTATCTCCATATTGGTCTGCTGCCTTGCACTTTGGGCAGGTACCTTTGATATATCGATCCGAAAGAAATAGATTTTTTTCTGGATCGAATGCCTGAGTGATTTGGCGAACAGCGATATGACCATTATCATTCAGGCGATTATATATATGATTTGAGAGTTCTTGATTTTCTTTAGAATGAGTAGTGTGATAATTATCAAAATTAATTAAGAATCCTTGAAAATCTTGTTTGTGTTCTGAATTGACTTGGCCAATAAGTTTTTCAGCAGAAATATTAAGTTCTTCAGCTTTGAGCATTATCGCTGTACCGTGAGCATCGTCTGCACAAACGTAGTAACACTCATGGCCTCGTATTTTTTGGAATCTCTTCCATATATCCGTTTGGATGTATTCTACTAGGTGTCCAAGATGTATTGGCCCATTAGCATAAGGTAAAGCGCTTGTAACAAGAATTTTGCGGCGTTCGTTCGTTCGTTCTATCATTATATATGGCCGTTATTGCTTTGCTATTTTTTAGCTATAGCTTATTGAGCTTCACAAACAGCACACTTGCTTGTTGCAATGCGTTATATTACTAAGATAACAAATTATAAAGGGTTTCCCTTTAATTTTCATCAGTTTTACGAGGAGTAGGCACGGTTATGAATGTTGATGAAATAGGTCTTTCAGGCGTCAAGCATGTTATTGCTATCGCATCCGGAAAAGGCGGGGTTGGTAAGTCGACCACTGCGGTTAATTTAGCTCTTGCATTATCATCAGCTGGAAATAGGGTAGGTATAGTTGATGCTGATATTTATGGTCCAAGCGTGCCCCTCATGCTTGGTGCTTTAGAGTCTGAGAAACCAGAGATAGCTGATGAGAAATTTTTTCTCCCCATAGAAAAATTAGGTTTGAGTTCTATGTCGATAGGTTACTTGATGACCAAAGAAACTCCAGTCGTATGGAGAGGTCCCATGGCTAGCGGCGCTTTATTGCAAATGCTTACTCAAACTATTTGGGGAGAACTAGATTATCTAGTTGTTGATATGCCACCTGGTACAGGAGATATACAGTTAACATTAGCCCAAAAAGCTAAATTATCTGGGGCTATTATTGTCACTACACCCCAAGATATAGCGCTATTAGATGCTCGTAAAGCAATAGAGATGTTTAAAAAAGTGAATATTCCGGTCTTAGGTATTATAGAAAATATGGCACTTCATACATGCACTAATTGCGGACATCATGAGCATATTTTTGGAAAAGATGGAGCAAAGTTAGTAGCATCTGAATATGGTTCAGAAGTTCTAGGCGTCTTGCCTTTATCCATTGAAATACGTGAGCATATTGACGAAGGTAAGCCCTGTGTACACTCCAATCCCAAAAGTGCTATAAGTGAAATTTATCAACAAGCTTCGCTCAAAATAGTAAATATTTTAGAGAATGCTTCACCTCTAGGCGCCCCTGAAATTATTATTGAATAACTTTAAGTCAGAAGCTTTGATCAGAATGACCAAAAAGGTATTATGCAATATCTTTAATATTGAGAAATCCTAGGAAGTAAAAACCCATGAGCATTAAATCTGATAAGTGGATCACACGAATGTCGCAAGAAGAAAATATGATTGAGCCATTTTTTGGAAAACAAGTTCGTGAATGTGACGCTTCTGGCGAGAAAGTTATTTCTTATGGTGTCTCTAGTTATGGCTACGATGTTCGTTGCGCTAATGAATTTAAGATTTTCACTAATGTTCACTCCAAAACAGTTGACCCAAAATATTTTGATGAGGATGCATTTGTTGATATTCAAGCAGACTATTGTATTATTCCACCCAACTCGTTTGCATTAGCGCGTACGATTGAATATTTTCGGATTCCACGAAATGTACTGACAATCTGTTTAGGAAAGTCGACATATGCGCGCTGCGGAATTATTGTAAATGTCACTCCATTAGAGCCAGAGTGGCAAGGCCATGTGACCCTAGAATTTTCAAATACAACCAGCTTGCCTGCAAAAATTTATGCGAACGAAGGAGTGGCTCAAATGTTATTTTTCGAGTCCGATGAAGTTTGTGATGTTTCTTATGCCGATCGAGGCGGTAAATACCAAGGTCAAACTGGGGTTACCTTGCCAAAAGCTTAGCCGAGTAACTAAATTATAGGGTGATGAAGTAAAAATTATTAAAGTAAGTTTAATTGTTATATTTTTCGAGCTTGATACCCTTAAGCTTGCCCCCCTTTAATAGCATTGTGTAGTCACTGTCTGCTTCTTTCTGTGTAAGCTTAACTAGTAAAAAATTCCAGCTAGGAGCGAACCACAAAAATGTTTCTCTATTGTTAGCTGCCCTAGTTTTTTTAATCTTTACCGTATTAATGTTACCTAGCTTTGTTTTAATGACTTCTTCCCCTAAAATCTCAAATTGATAAATTGTTACTTTACCTTTTCTGATTATTGAATAGCTCAAAGAGCTAGTTTTTTGAAGTAGGTCGCTGTGAAGTTTTACTTGTAAGGTAAGATTATTGAGATGAGCATCTTGTTTTAAAATATTGCGCTTTTTACTTTTGCCCTGATATTTTGCAATGCCTAAAGATTTATCGTAGATTAAGGATTCTTGTTTCTTTATACCCAAGATGCTCTTTGTTGATTGATATTTAGTTTCAGCAATATTTCCATTAAGATCGATTTCAAAAATTGTTTCTTCATTTATAGTTCCCAATATATTTTTTGCAGTAGTTTTTAGAGTATAAATGCTGTGATTTTCTTTTAATGAACGAGTAGCTTCGAAGTTAATCCCATTATAAGAACTGTCGTAGACAAGGTTGTACTGCTCTAAAGCAAAAGGATCTATCTTATTAATTTTAGCCTGAGCATTTTCGAATGGATATAAAACAAATATGATCAAACTATAAATTCGAATTACACTATATAAAATTACTTTAGTTTTAAGAAAGATGATATGAATGCTAGTTAAATATTCTCTTTTATTTGAGTAAAAAGAACAATTATTTTCGATGCACCATATATTACTCATCCTTGATTGTGTCGGTATAATTGAGACCACTTTTAGGCAGCACGGATGAGTCCAAAAAGGCTTCCTCATTAATTAATGACAAGCGATCTTCACAAAACCACTTGACTGCTAGCGGATAGATCTGATGTTCTAGTTTTAGTATTCGCTGAGCTAAATCATCTGATGTGTCGTTTCTATGAATAGGAACTTTTGACTGAATAATAGGCGGCCCTCCGTCGAGTTCACTAGTCACAAAGTGGACTGTTGCCCCAGCATTTTTATCGCCAGCATCAATTGCTTTTTGGTATGTGTTAAGTCCGCGGTATTTAGGAAGCAAGGACGGATGTATATTCAGTATGCGTCCAGTAAAAGATTCGACAAATTCTGAAGTAAGAATACGCATAAAACCAGCCAAAATAATTAGATCTAAGTCTTGTTTTTTTAGCTCTAAAGCTAGAGCGCAATCAAAACTTTTTCTATCTGAAAATTGCAGATTATCTATCACAGTATTTTTAATACCTGCGTTTTGAGCCCTCTGTAATCCTCTAGCTCCAACTTTATTGCTGATTACAATTACAATATCAGCCTTTATTGAGCCATTATCTGTCGCATTTATAAGTGCCTGTAGGTTGCTGCCATCCCCAGATAATAAAACAGCTAATCTCGGCCTATGCGTTACTTTCATTGGCTAGATTCCTTTGAGTATTACTTTTTCTTCATTATTTTTAGCCTGAGCTATTTTGCCAATAATAAATGCTTTTTCGCCAGTAGCATTAAGTGTATCTATTGATAGCTGAGCCATTTCATCTGGCACACATATCACCATTCCGATACCGCAGTTAAAAGTTCGGTACATCTCCTTTGGTTCAACGTTACCATTTTTTTGTAGCCAGTCGAATACGGGCAACTTATTCCAGCTTGTTGTATCGATCACTGCTTTAGTATTCTTTGGGAGCACCCTAGGTATATTTTCTAGAAGCCCTCCACCGGTGATATGTGCAAGAGCATTAGTCTTTATATTTTCTTGCCTTATTAAAGACAGGATAGAATCTACATAAATACGGGTAGGGGTCAGTAAAGCCTCTGCAAGTGGTATACCTTGTATAAGGTCACTTTTTATATCTACTTTAGATACATCAATAATTTTTCTAATTAGAGAATATCCATTGGAGTGAGGTCCACTTGAAGCAAGTCCAATTAGAGTGTCGCCTTCCTTGGCATTACTTCCATCAATTATTTGAGATTTTTCTACTATACCTACACAAAAACCTGCAAGATCATAATCTTTTCCCTGGTACATTCCAGGCATTTCAGCAGTTTCTCCTCCCACGAGCGAACAACCAGCAAGCTTGCAGCCCTTACCTATACCAGAGATTACAGATGCTGCTATATCAATATTTAGTTTACCGGTCGCATAATAATCTAGAAAAAATAATGGCTCAGCCCCACAAACTAGAAGATCATTGACGCACATCGCAACCAGATCCACACCAATTGTATTATGAATATCTAAATCTATAGCGAGTTTTAGTTTAGTCCCAACACCATCTGTTCCCGATGCAAGAACAGGTTCTTTGTATCCAGATGGCAGGTTAAATAAAGCACCGAAACCCCCAAGTCTCGATAAAACTTCTGGTCGCCGGGTATCTTTTGCAACGTCCTTTATTCGCTCTACAAGAGTATTCCCAGCATCTATATCTACACCAGCATCTTTGTAACTTAAAGGAGTGATATTTTGATCGCTCATGGTTTTTATTTACCTTAAATTAGTTGACCATCCTGACTTCTAATACTTTTTTCTGGCTAGCAGGTTAACAGAAAATCTATTTTATATTAAAAAAATAAGAACTAACATTCAGATAATGCCCCTATCTTCATTCAACTGATATAATTACCTCATGAATTTTTTTCTTTATACCTAAATATGAAAATTTCTGGTGAGAAAGAGCGAGTAGAGTCTATACTAGAGAATCAATTTATAAATTTTTTATGGCAGGCTAGCTAGTGGCGAAACAGCTTATTTTGAACATTAGCTTGAACGATGACGCAACCTTCGAAAATTATTTGTTACACAAGGGTAGTGATAATCATACAGCGGTTACAATAATTAAAGAGCAGCTATTTTCTAGCGAGGACCCCTTTTTTTACCTCTGGGGTGCAAATGGTAGCGGTGTTTCGCACCTATTGCAGGCTAGCTGTCATAAAGCTTTAGCTCAAAAACTTTCAGCGCAATACTTATCTTTATCTGAATTTTTAGATTATTCTCCTGAAGAGCTGCTAGGTAATTTAGATTCAGTAACACTAGTTTGCTTGGATAATATACAAGCTGTTTCTGGAAAAATTCGTTGGGAGAAGGAACTATTCAGTTTATACAACCGCATACGTGATTCTGGTGGATCTTTGCTGCTTGGCTCAAAATGTTCTGTGCGTGAGTTATCACTTGCATTGCCTGACCTTCAATCGCGGTACTCGTCGTGCTCTATGTTTCAGCTTTCCTCAGTGGATGATAAATATAAATTAAAGATCCTTCAGTTTCGTGCTTTAAAAAGAGGGATGAAGCTCAATGATGACTTGGCTAAATATATAATTGCTAGAGCCTCCAGGGAAATGAGCTCCTTGATTCACTGCCTTGATGTTATTGGGGAGTCTTCGTTGCTGGAGCAGCGTAAGCTCAGTATACCTTTTGTGAGGGAAATTTTTAATTGGTGATGATCTCACTGAAGAGCAGTGGCCAGTTTTTCATACAGGTTTCGACGCCTAAAATCTCTATTTATAGCTTGAGATATCAATTTTACAGATAGGATAAAATGCGATATTAATTTTAATTTTTTTAATCTAAGTCAATCTAAATGTTTCTAGTGATCTAACAAACTCCGCACCAGACAGTATAATTATCCAAGCTAAATAAACCCACATGAGAAATATAGGAAATATTGCAAAGACCCCATAAATATTGGTGTAACTAGAGTAGGATATGACCGTTCCAAAAACCATTTTGGCTAGCTCAAAAAATATAGAAGTTATTAACCCTCCAATAATTCCATAATATCGAGAAACATTACAGTTAGGGACAGCAATAAAAATGAAACTAAAGGCTGCCCATGTGAATATTAAAGGAAGTGCCTTAAGGACTAGGCCAGTAAAACTTAAAATATCAATTTCATTTACTAGTAATTGAAAAGAAACAAAATAAGCATGGATTGCTAAACCAAAACCAAGCAACAGTGGACCTATACTTAGTGCTCCCCAATAGAGAATAAAGCTATATAAGCCTCGTCGACATGCTGTATTTCCCCAGATATTGTTAAAGGTCTTTTCTATATTAGAAAGCATTAAATAAGATGTAATTAATAGAACAATAGCCCCTACGATTGATAATCCCCGAGCCTGATTTGAAAAATTATTTAAATATCCTTGTATTTCTTTGCCGCTTTGTGGCACAAAGTGGTTAAAAATCAAACCTTGTATTTTATTTTCAAGACCTTGAAATAAAGGTACTAATGAAAACAATGAAAACATTAAAGTCATCACAGGAACTAGTGCAAACAGGGTCATACACGTTAAGGCTGAAGCACTTTGGCCGCAGTTATCATCTTTGAAGCGACCAAAGAAATACTTTAAAAACATCACTAGGAGTTTTAACTTGAGCCTTATAAAATGCATATTTCTCCTCTTATATGTAAACCTAACTAGCCTCAATGACTGGTTTTCAGCTAAAATGTGTTCTATGTAAATTTAATTATACAAGGGATTCTTTTCAAAAAGCATGATTAGTATCTATCATAATCCACGTTGCTCTAAGTCCAGACAAGCTCTAGCTATTTTAGAGAGAATGCAAGTGCCCATAAATATTTTACTGTATCTTGAGACTCCCCCCACTGCGGCAGTTTTGGCAGAAATTCTACTTAAGCTTGATATTTCGGCACGAGAACTGTTAAGAACAGGTGAGAATGCCTATAAAGAAAAAAATTTATCAGATTATAAAAAAACAGAACGACAGATCATAGATGCTATGGTCTCTAACCCAAAGCTGATCGAGCGGCCTATAGTTATAAACGGAAGTAAAGCAATTATTGGGCGTCCACCCGAAAAAGTATTGGAGATATTTTAATGCCTTACATTACAGTTCTTTATTATTCTCAATCTGGCAGTACGAAAAAAATGGCTGAAAAGATAGCAAATGGAGTAGAACAAGCTGGGTTAGAAGCAAAAATTAGAACAGTCCCGCCTGTTTCTTCTGTTTGTGAAAGTACTGAATCTGATATTCCTGAGGATGGACACCTCTATTGCACCCAGGAAGAACTAAGAAATAGTGATGGTTTAATAATTGGAAGCCCAACCCGTTTTGGAAATATGGCTGCTCCGCTTAAGTACTTTTTGGATATGACAGGCGATATTTGGTTGAACGGAGATTTGATTGGTAAACCAGCTGGAGTATTCACCTCCACTGGCTCACTTCATGGCGGTCAAGAAACTACACTCTTAACTATGATGTTACCGCTAATGCATCAAGGTATGATAATAGCTGGAATACCGTATAGCGAGAAAGCTCTTCATGACACTAAAAGGGGAGGAACCCCTTATGGTGCTTCCTGCCAAACAGGAAAAGACTTCGATGGTATTACTTCTGATGAGTCTGAGTTATGTGTTGCCCTTGGTAGAAGGATTTCAAATCTAGCACAACTATTGGTAGGCAAAACCTAAATTGAGAACAATTAAGATATGAAAGTTATTGCTGGTCTAGATAAGAAACTAAAAATATGTCGAAAATGCACCTGGGGAAGCGTATTAATTTTCGTTGTCATCTTGCTTCTAAATGGTTACGCGCGATCGAATCCTTTTACTATCACTTTTTTTACATTATTACCCATCGGTATTCTATTGCCCGGATTGTATAAAGAAAAATATAAAACTATTTCAATGTTATGTTTTGTGACGTTATTATATTTTATTGTTGCAGTGAATAATTTTTTTTCCCCAAGCTCTAACATTCTGGATATATTAGAAATACTCGTATTAGTAGTAATTTTTAGCGTTGCTATGATGCACAGTAGGTGGAAGCAATACTCACTTTATCAGGATAACCCTAAATGAAATTAATTAGCGCACTCAAAAATTTTATCAAAGGTTTGATCGCTACGATGCAAGGGTTATTTTATTTATCTATAGTAGGTTTGATTGCTCTCGCTATAGTGGTTTCTTTGGGGAACAGCATCCAGTCTTTACCAGATAGAGCTGCTTTAAAAATATCTCCTAGTGGCATTTTGGTCGATCAAAAAACTTTTATTTCCCCAGTTAAAAAGCTTATAGAAAAAAGTGCTGATGAAACTGAAACGTTACTCTTTGAGTTGATCAAAACAATTGATCATGCTGCAAACGATAAGCGTATTACTAATTTAGTTCTTGAACTAGATTATCTGAACGCAGGAAGCATAAGTAAGATGGAAGAATTAGGCGAAGCTCTTTTACGTTTCAAATCTTCTGGAAAGCCTATCATTGCCATCGGAGATAGCTTCAATCAAGATCAGTATTTTTTGGCAAGCTATGCTGATGAAATTCATCTTAATCCCATGGGCTCTGTAATATTAGAGGGCTACGGCAGATATACTAGTTATTTGAAAGAGGCTTTAGATCGACTACGAATCAATATCAATGTTTTTCGTGTAGGCGCCTATAAAGATGCCATAGAGCCATTCACGCGCAACAATATGTCTGAAAAATCTCAGGAGCATACATCAATATGGGTAAATGAATTATGGCTCGCCTATACAACTAGAGTTGAGAGTCTTCGAGGTTTACGCAAAGATTCGATAAATGAATATTCAAAAAATCTAGGAAAAAAATTGATAGAGAATGGCGGTAACGCGGCACAACTTGCTCTAAATATGAATCTTGTAGATAAAATTTCTAATAGGCAAGAAATCATGGATCATCTTATTTCGTTATCTGGTTTGGCGGACGATGGGGGTTATCAATCTATAGATACGTCAACTTATTTTAGCCACATCAAGCAACAGCTAGAACTTTCGAGCACGCAAAAAAATATTGATCAAATTGCTCTAATAATAGCAAAAGGTGCTATCGATCAGGGTGACCAGCCTAATGGAAAAATTGGTAGTGAGAGTATATCTCAACTATTAAAAAAAGCTCAACAAGACGACAAGATAAAGGCTGTAGTATTGAGAATAGATAGTCCTGGAGGCGGCGCTTTTGCCTCAGAAATTATTCGTCAAGAAATACTAACTTTGAAAGATTCAGGAAAACCAGTAATTGTTTCTATGGGCTCAGTTGCAGCCTCTGGGGGTTATTGGATATCTATGGGAGCAACTGAGATCTGGGCTACGCCAACAACGATTACTGGCTCTATCGGTGTTTTTGGAGTCATTCCTACATTTGAGAATACTTTGAAAAGTATAGGTATTAATAGTGATGGAATAGGAACTACATCCTTGTCTGATATCTATCAGCTTTCAAGACCAATGTCCGAACATGCTAAGCAAATTATTCAATCTGGGGTCGATCATACATACAGTAAGTTTTTAAATATTGTTGCTGAAGCAAGAAATACTAGTATTGAACAAGTATCTCTTATGGCGCAAGGTCGAGTTTGGTCAGGAGTTAAAGCGTTAGAGCTAGGCTTGGTTGACAAACTAGGAGGTCTTAACGAGTCGCTAGCTGCTGCGGCAAGAGCCGTTAACATTACTGATTATGAGGTATTGGAGCTAGTTCGCCCCTTAAGTTTAAGTGAGAAAATTTTATATCAAATAGGTGATGTTAAAGTAGAATTTATAAAGGTTTTTCTTCCTCAAAAGTCTAATTCTTGGAGCATTAAAGAAAAACTTAATGAGCTTTATGCAGGTCTTAGTATACTTACAGAATTAAACGATCCTAGGGGAATATACCTTAGTTGCTTTGAGTGCAGTAAATAGCCAAACGAAAATTATGCCCTTATAGCGCATCTTTATCGTTCTAGATGCTCAAGCTTTCCAGTAACACCATCCCATTCTTTTGCATCAGGAGCAGGAGTTTTTGCTTCAGTTATATTGGGCCATATCTCTGCTAGTTCCGAATTGAGATCTAGGTAGACTTTCTGATCTTCTGGTAGCTCATCTTCAGAAAATATAGCTTCTGCAGGACATTCTGGCTCACATAAAGCACAGTCAATGCATTCATCTGGATGAATGACTAAAAAATTAGGCCCCTCATAAAAACAATCTACCGGGCAAACTTCCACACAATCCGTATATTTACATTTGATGCAGTTTTCGCCTACTACAAATGGCATTTTTCTCTTCTCCGTAAACCTGATACCCTGATCTGCTCGGCATTATACAGAAATCGTAGCTATCAATTAAACAATATCTGTACTATTAGAAAAAATTTAGCTTATTTTTTCATATTAAAAATATGTTAGCATATTTAAAAGCTATATCAAAATAAATTGATATAGTTTTTAATAGCTATAAGTAAGGATATGGCACTTAATAATCACAGAAGTATTTTAAAGTACTGTATGACTATACAGTACTTTAAAATTAGGTTAAGCTATTATATATAATACTTAAAATAAATTGATATTGAAGAGTTAAGAGGAAGAAATTATGGAACCCAATAAAGAAAAAGCTCTGCAGGCAGCCCTATCTCAAATTGAAAGACAATTTGGCAAAGGTACAGTTATGCGAATGGGAGACAAAGAACACCAAGCTGTACCAGCAATCTCTACTGGCTCATTAGGTTTGGATGTTGCGCTTGGAATAGGCGGACTACCTAAAGGTAGAGTGGTTGAGATATATGGTCCGGAATCGTCAGGTAAAACTACATTGACACTACAAGTTATTGCTGAGGCCCAAAAGGCGGGCGGAACATGTGCCTTTGTTGATGCAGAGCACGCGCTAGATCCTATATATGCAGAAAAACTTGGGGTTCAGGTTGATGATCTTTTTGTTTCACAGCCGGATACGGGTGAACAAGCTCTTGAAATTACAGATATGCTGGTGAGATCAGGTACTATCGATGTACTCGTAATTGACTCAGTAGCTGCATTGACTCCTAGGGCCGAAATCGAAGGAGAAATGGGCGATCATCACGTTGGATTGCAGGCAAGATTAATGTCACAAGCATTAAGAAAATTGACTGGAAATATAAAAAATGCAAATTGTTTAGTCATATTTATTAATCAAATTCGTATGAAAATAGGTGTGATGTTTGGAAATCCAGAAACTACAACAGGTGGTAATGCACTAAAATTTTATTCATCGGTTCGCTTAGATATTCGTCGAATTGGTGCAGTGAAGGAAGGCGATGAAATCATTGGAAATGAAACTAGGGTCAAGGTGGTTAAAAATAAAATAGCGCCTCCTTTTAAAAAATGTGAATTCCAAATTCTCTACGGTCAGGGAATCAACCAACTAGGTGAAGTGGTCGATCTAGGCGTGCAGTGTGGCCTAGTCGAAAAAGCGGGTTCATGGTACGCATATAAGGGTGATAAAATTGGACAAGGAAAAACAAACGCTTGTGAATATTTGCGTGAGAATCCTGCCGTAGCAAATGAAATTGAAGAGCAAATTAGAGCTCAGCTAATGCCAGTAGCTGAAAAGAAAAGTGCCGCTCAAAAGACCAATATTGAAAGTGATGAAGAAGCAGAAATTATAAAGTAGGAGCACTCGCAATTTATAAGTTAGTATAAAAAAACCGCTCTTTTCTAAAAGTGCGGTTTTTTTATGAAGAGTTATTAATTTATAGATAATACATAACATAGAAATTTTTAAACAATACATGCTGATAGACTTATGAAAAGTTCAATAAAAAAAGAACTATTAATTAAGATTAAATATAGGGCCATGACGTTGCTTGCAAGAAGAGAACATTCTTTTTTAAACCTTTCAGACAAACTAATTTGTATATTTCCAGACGAATCGAAGCAGGTTTATGAGATTGTGTTGGAGCTAAAGAAAAAAAACCTTCAGTCTGACCTTAGGTTTGCTGAGATGATAACTACAGTTAGAATAAGAAAATGTTATGGTCAAAATCGTATTAAAGCTGAACTTAAGAGCCATAAAATTGATAATGATATAATTGAACTAAGCTTAACTAAGTGTGATGCAGATTGGGTTAAAATTGCAAAAAAAGCTCTTTTTAAAAAGTATGGCCTCAGTTCCTGCGACGAATTTAATGATAAAATAAAAAGAAGTAATTTTTTAAAATACCGCGGGTTTACAACAGAGCAGATAACTGAATGCTTTAAATAGGGGGGGTAGGGTTATCAAACTAAGTACCTTTTTGAAAAATTATTATTCGCTAATACGCATCAAATATAGTTTTATTCTGTTAATTTTATTAGTAACCCCGAGTATTTTAGCACTTGAAATACAAGGGTCTCTATCCCAAGGATCTTTGGTGTCAGGGTATGTTAATCCAAACACAAAATTAATTTTTTTAGGTCGTGATGTAAGAGTTCATAAAAGTGGATTATTTGTTTTCGGTCTTGGCCGTGATGCACCAAAAGAAATTACTATTACTATAATTGGTAGCGATACCAAAAAAGAGAATCACAAATTTTCAGTCCTTCAAAGAGAATACAATGAACAAAGAATATCAGGTGTACCTGCAGATACAGTTTTCCCTCCCACTTCAGTAATAGATAGAATAAAAAATGAAGCAAAAGAAGTTCGCATTGCAAGACAAGTAGATAGCGATACTTTAGATTTTTTGACTGGCTTTAGTATGCCTCTAGAGGGCCCTATAACCGGAGTCTATGGCAGTCGTAGAGTGTATAATGGACACCCAGGAAATCCTCATTATGGGTTAGATATTGCTGCTCCATCAGGAACGGATATTTACTCTCCTGCACCCGGTGTAGTCGAGCTTGTTAATCATGACATGTTTTATTCTGGTGGTACTTTGCTAATAAGTCATGGTCTTGGAGTTAGTTCAACTTTCATACATCTCAGTAAAGTTGAGGTTACTGTTGGCCAGAGAGTTGAAAGAGGTCAGCTTATAGGTAAAGTTGGTTCTTCAGGAAGAGCTACTGGGCCTCATTTAGACTGGAGGATTAATTGGTTCAATATAAGATTAGATCCAGAGTTGATTTTAAAGGACTTTCCGTTATCAAATAAATGAGTTTAATCTTACCCTAAACCCAATACACGTAATCTATCCAAATTGATCTTTCTCACTGTATAGCTTAGAGATA
The DNA here is from genome assembly GCA_964608185.1 of uncultured Porticoccus sp. GTDB lineage: Bacteria > Pseudomonadota > Gammaproteobacteria > Pseudomonadales > Porticoccaceae > Porticoccus. The sequence continues at coordinate 45,414 of CAZSMR010000003.1, forward strand.
TAGTTTTACTGCTGTCTTTGACTTAAACTTATGTTTATGATGATTTTTTATTTCGAGGAGTATTATGATTGATAAAAAGTTATTAGATATTTTAGTATGCCCTCTCAGCAAAGGCCCGCTTGAGTATATAAAAGATAAAGATGAACTTGTTTGCCGAAGCAGTGGCCTTGCTTATCCTATCAGGGATGGCATTCCAATTATGCTTCAAACAGAGGCAAGACCGTTAAATGCGGATGAAAAACTAAGCTAAATAAAAAATAGATCAATTAGAATTAAGGTTATGAAAAAAATGGCGGATAAAACGCTTTTTCAAAAAATTATGACTGGAGACATACCTTCAGATATTCTCTATGAAGATGAATATTGCATAGTGATAAAGGATATAGCGCCTCAAGCACCTACGCATTTGCTGATAATTCCAAGGAAAGCTATACCAATGCTCGCAAATGCCTCCACTGATGATAAGAGCTTGTTGGGGCATCTATTATTAGTAGCTACTGACACAGCCAAACAATTAGGAATAGAAGAAGCTTTTCGTATAGTTATAAATAACGGTGTCGAAGCTGGTCAGACAGTTTTTCACTTACACCTACATTTGTTGGGTAATAAGAAGTTTTTAGAAAATAATCTTAGTTTTTAAATTTTCATAAAACAGTAGCAAGGAAAGCCCAGATTTTTTGGTTGCTTAAAACAATTACTTTAAAAATGTCTCAGATAAAATATGGGATTTAATTATTTATGAAAATTGCTGAAATCAGAAGTTCATTCCTTAAATATTTTGAACGACATAATCATAAGACTATAACTAGTAGTAGTTTGGTGCCTATCAACGATCCCACTTTATTGTTCACAAACGCAGGCATGGTTCAATTTAAAGAAGTTTTTTTGGGTAATGACAAATATAAATATCCTCGTGCTGCTTCATCACAACGCTGTGTTAGAGCCGGTGGAAAACACAACGATCTTGAGAATGTTGGTTATACGGCCCGTCATCATACCTTTTTTGAAATGCTTGGAAATTTTAGTTTTGGAGATTATTTTAAACAGGATGCGATTATATTTGCATGGAAATTTCTAACTGAAGAGCTAGGACTACCGGAAGAGCGCTTATGGATTACTGTGCATGATTCGGATAATGAGGCAGCAAGTATATGGTTAGATAAGATTGGTGTTAGCCCAGATCGTTTTTCTCGGTTAGGTGAAGATAATTTTTGGCAGATGGGAGAAACAGGTCCTTGTGGCCCTTGCTCAGAAATTTTTTATGATCATGGAGAAAATGTCCGTGGTGGTCCTCCTGGCAGTAGTAATGACGATCTTGATCGTTATATAGAAATATGGAATTTAGTTTTCATGCAGTACGAAAAGAAAGCAGATGGGACTATGGATCCTCTACCAAGACCTTCTGTTGATACCGGGATGGGACTTGAGAGAATTGCTGCTGTAATGCAGGGTGTTCATAACAACTATGATATAGATCTTTTTCAAGCTTTACTGAAGTCAGCGGGCAAAGCAACAGGGACTAGCGACTTAAAAAATAAATCTCTCAGAGTAATAGCTGATCATATTCGTTCTTGTAGTTTTTTGATTGTCGACGGAGTGTTGCCGTCAAACGAGGGTCGAGGTTACGTCTTACGTCGAATCATTCGTAGGGCAATTCGTCATGGGAATCAGCTAGGGCAGAAGCAACCATTTTTTCATTCTTTAGTTTCAGATCTATGTACTGTTATGGGTGAAGCGTACCCAGAGCTAGTTAAGGCCAAGCTGAATGTTAAAAAAGTGCTATTAAAAGAAGAAAAGCAGTTTGAGAAAACTCTAGAAAGAGGGATGTCTTTGCTGAACTCTTTTCTAAATAAACTTGATGGCGATGTCATTCCTGGCGATATAGTTTTTACTCTTTATGATACGTATGGATTTCCTGTTGATTTGGTCAATGATATTGCGAGAGAGAGGAGTCTCTCACTAGACATCAAAGGCTATGAAGAATCTATGAAAATTCAGAGAGAGAGGGCTCGTTCTGCTGGAAAATTTAGTACTGATTACGTTCAAAAATTTGACCTTAGCGGAAAAACTGAATTTACTGGTTATGAATCTACCTCATCTAAAGGAAAGATTTTAGCCTTAATATTAAACGGAAATTTGGTTGATAGTGCTTCAGAAGGGGATAAAGCAGCAGTAATTTTAGATCGCACTTCTTTTTATGCTGAATCTGGAGGCCAGGTTAGTGATCATGGGTATTTAATAGCTGACTCTGTCAAATTTTTAGTAACCGATTGTCAAAAACAAGGAGATCACTTTTTACATATTGGTACAGTTTCCTTTGGATCCATAAGTATCGGTCAAGAGATTGACTCCGTTGTTGATGCTAATTTTCGATCAGCAATTCAAATTAACCACTCTGCAACTCATTTGTTGCATTCAGCCTTAAGAAAAATTTTAGGAGAACATGTTTTACAAAAAGGTTCCCTAGTTGATAGCAATCGTCTTCGATTCGACTTTAGTCATACCGAAGTTATTTCATCTGAACAAAGAAAATCTATAGAGAGAATCGTCAATAAAGAAATTCGCCGTAATACTTCAGTTCTGACTGATATTTGCGATATAAACACAGCGCAGAAAAAGGGTGCCATCTCTTTATTTGGGGAAAAATATGGAGATGAAGTAAGAGTCCTAAACATGGGTGATGGTTTTTCTGTAGAACTTTGTGGTGGCACACATGTATTGTGTACTGGAGATATTGGTGTATTTAAGATTATTTCTGAAACTGGAGTTGCAGCGGGTATTCGTCGAATAGAGGCTATAACTGGAGATCTTGCGCTAAGTTACTTTGACAAGTTAGAGCGCGATTTGGAGAGATTATCTCTCGCTTTAAAATCTACTCCAGAAAATATTCTAGAAAAAGCTACAATATTATTGTCTGAATCTAAGGAGTTAGAAAAACAGAATACTCGCTTAAAGGCAAAAATAGCTGGTTTAGCAGGAAATGATCTGCTTTCTACAGCTAGGGATATAAAAGGAGTTAAGGTTTTATCGGCTATTATTGAGGGAGTTGATCCTAAAACATTACGAGACACAGTAGATAAGATAAAAAATCAACTCGGCCAAAGTGTTGTAATATTAGCAGTGCCTAATAAAGATAAGATTGTTTTAGTGTCGGGACTAACCCAAGGGGTGCCAAAGTCGGTTCATGCAGGAAAGTTAATGGAATTTGTGGCGACTCAGTTGGGTGGCAAAGGTGGAGGCCGAAGAGATATGGCTCAGGGCGGAGGTATAAATATTGACGCTCTGCCCGAAGCAATAAAGTCTGTCTTCGGATGGATAGAAGAAAAACTGAGCGATTGATTTATAATATTAAATGAACAATAAGCTGGGTAAGCAATATCCCTTAACTTTGCTGATGATATGGTGTTTAATTGCGCGCCTTTCTGTAAGTTTTTATGGTGCTGGGAAAGCGCTATTTCGGCATGCAATACTGAAATCTTTTTTAAGAGTCTAGGTCATACATGAGTTTACTAGTTCAAAAATTTGGAGGCACCTCAGTTGCTACTGTTGAAAGAATTGAGGCTGTAGCGGATAAAATTTCCAATTTCCGTAAACGCGGAGACGATATAGTAGTAGTAGTTTCTGCAATGAGTGGCGAGACTAATCGTTTAGTTGCATTAGCAGACAGTGTTGATAAGGCTGCTAGCTCGAGAGAAATGGATGTTTTATTATCCACCGGAGAGCAAGTCACAATTGCTCTGTTATGCATGGCTTTACATAAGAGAGGCAACGAAGCAAAATCTTACATTGGCTCTCAAGTTCGAATTTTAACAGATAGTGCTCATTCCAAGGCTAGAATTCAATCTATTGATTCTCACCAAATAGAAAAAGATCTCGCCCAGGGTAGAGTGATCGTAGTGGCAGGATTTCAAGGTGTTGACGACCAAGGAAATATCACGACTCTTGGGCGAGGAGGTTCTGATACAACTGCAGTAGCTTTAGCTGTCTCTTTAAAAGCAGACGAATGTCAAATTTATACAGATGTTGACGGTGTTTATACAACAGATCCTCGTGTTGTTAAAGACGCTCGTAGGCTGGATAAGGTTACTTTCGAAGAAATGCTTGAAATGGCTAGCCAAGGCTCTAAAGTTTTACAGATTAGGGCCGTAGAGTTTGCTGGTAAATACAAGATTCCTTTGAGAGTCTTGTCTGCCTTTAACAAAGGATCTGGAACTTTAATTACACTTGAGGATAATCTCGATATGGAAAAACCTATTGTTTCTGGCATTGCTTTTAATCGGGACGAGGCCAAGCTTACAGTTCGAGGAATACCAGATGTTCCTGGAAGTGCCGCACGAATTCTTGGTGCAGTTGGTCGAGCTAATATTGAAGTCGATGTAATTGTACAAAACGTTGCCCAAGATAAAACAGCCTCTCTAACTTTTACTGTCCACAGAAATGAGATGAAAAAAGCAGAAGATGTATTAAATAAAGTAGCTATAGAGTTAGGAGCCATATCCGTTGAGTCTGATGAAAATATCGCTAAGCTTGCTTTAGTGGGTGTAGGAATGAGATCCCACGCAGGGGTTGCTGCAACTATGTTTGATACTCTAGGAAAAGAAAACGTAAATATACAGATGATTAGTACTTCAGAGATAAAAATCACAGTTGTGATTGCTGAAGACTCATTAGATTTATCGGTTAGGTCCCTACATAGTATTTTTGGTTTAGATAAACAAGTCGACCCCAACCAATAAGTTTCCTCGAGAATATTGATTTCTGGCAGAGTGTTGCTATTATACCGCCCTCAAATCTATCCGTAATTTAAAGAATAGTGGATTCATCTGGAGAGGTGGCCGAGTGGCTGAAGGCGCGCCCCTGCTAAGGGTGTATAGGCTAATACCCTATCGAGGGTTCGAATCCCTCTCTCTCCGCCATATTATTTTCTTCAATGAAAAAACACTGCATAGCAGTAGTTTTAGATTAATTTAAAAAATTAACGAAAATCTCAAACATAAAATTTGAAATAATTTGTGAGTTTGGCGATCAAATAGGACCTTGATTGCAATTCAAAGCTTATTTATATTTGATTCATGTGAGTTTTACAATTTATAAAAAATATTTTTAATGTAATTTATATTTGATTAGATCTCATGTGACATGCGAATAACTTGCTAAATTTGAGCTTATAGTTAATGGCGACTATAAACAATAATCATTGCTATTTGATGATGGTTAGGGTCCGTAACTATTTTAATTTAGTCATAATTGCTAAGTCATTATGATAATCGTAGAATAGTTTAGTGATTCGCAAATAAAAAAACTTGTTTTTCAAACTTTTCTAGAATTAAGGTAGCTCGATATGGGAATGCTAATTAATATCGATAATGGTGGTACGCTAACAGATATATGCGTGCTCAAAGATAATAATTTTTATGCAACAAAAACGCTTACTACTCCTTACGATTTAAGTAAATGTTTTTTTGATGGTTTAAAAGATGTTTCGAAAGCTGTTTATGGTCAGGAAGATGTTACTCGATTGCTCGCTGAAGTCGAGCACATCAGATATTCGACTACCCAGGGAACAAACGCTATCGTAGAGCGTAAGGGTCCGAAATTAGGCATGGTTATAAACAAGGGTAATGCAGATTTAATCAAATCGATGAAAGCAAAAGATCCAGATCTATTTACTTTTCTTGTTGGAGATCGTGTCGAAGAAATAAATTTAGCTGACTTGAAAGATACAGAGAGTGCAGCAGAGACTACTACTGCAATCACAAGATTAACTGCAAGAGGAGCAAACCGTGTCGTAGTTTGTTTTGATACTGATAATGCTACCCAATATGAATCTCAATTTAAAAGAATTGCTTTTAATAACTATCCACGCCATCTTTTAGGCGCTGTTCCAATGTTGTTCGCTAGCGAGCTTGCTGAGGACGTTTCAGCTAATCGTAGAGGCTGGACAGCATTAGTGAACTCCTTTTTACACCCTGCTATGGAAAGTTTTTTATATAACGCAGAGAATCGTCTACGCGAGTACCGAACAAAAAATCCTTTACTTATTTTTCGTAACGATGGAGACGCATCTAGAGTTGCTAAAACGATTGCTCTTAAAACGTATAGTTCAGGACCACGTGGCGGGATGGAAGGTGTTAAGGAGTTTAGTAAGCAATACAAACTTACCGATGTTATTTCTATGGATATTGGCGGCACTACTACTGATATCGGACATGTAGTAAACAATAATGTAGAAGAGTCACGTCGAGGTAGCGTAGAAGGGGTACCAATTTCATTCGGACTTTGTGAAATAGCAAGTCCTGGTGTTGGAGGAAGCTCTATTCTATCAATACATGAAAAAAATATTCAAGTAGGCCCAGAAAGTGTTGGTGCTGTTCCTGGGCCAGCAAGTTTTGGTCGTGGCGGTAAAGAATCTACAATGACTGATGTCAATCTTTTATTAGGCTTACTTGACCCCCAAACCTTTTTTGGAGGTGGACTTAAGCTAGATATTGATAGAGCAAGAGCTGCGATCGAAGAAAATATTGCTAGTCCTCTAGGTGTTTCTTCAGACGAGGCATTAATCAAACTACGTGATGCATATGATAAAAAGGTTTCTGGAGAAATAACCCAGTTCGCTGCCGTCACTGATGAGACTGTCTTGCTAGCCTTTGGAGGTGCTGGACCAATGAGCGCCTGTGGTATTGCAGATAAAGCTGGTATAAAAACTGTATTTATACCTAAAACTGCAGCTGTTTTTAGTGCTTATGGCATTGGTTCTTGTGACATAGGCCAAAGTTATTCTATCGTGTTAGCTGACTTCACAAATAAAACACTTGAATCAGCTTATGCCAACTTAGCAGAAAAAGCTGGTCGGGATATGTTTGCAGAGGGTTATGCTGCCGGCGATTATGATATTAGCGCACAAATTGTAGGCGCTAAAGGAAGTAATGAAACTACGCATAAACTAGCTAGTAAGATTTCATTTCCAAAAGATTTGTCTGATTCAGATTCTGCTACATTAGAATTTTCCGCACGAAAAAGACTCAGAATTGATAGTAGCCAGCAGGCTAAAGTAACAAAAGGATCTGCAGCCAAAGAAAGTTCTGTTAGATCTATTTTTGGTGAGAATCAAAAATGGAGTGATTTATCTGTTTATCATGTTAGTCAAATGAAGCCGGGCAATCATGGTTCTGGTCCAGCAGTTATCGAAGATGAATATTTCACATGTTTGGTTCGCCAAGGGTGGAGTTTTGTTGTAACTGAATTAGGTGATATTTGTTTAACAAAGGGGGCCAAATAATGAAAGTATTGATGACTGAATATCTTCGAATAGACTTAGATTCTGAAAAGTGGGAGTGTCGTGTTTGCGAGCATGAAGTTGGTCCAGCGCGAGGAAATTATAAAGAAGGCCTGCTGGTTTACAACAGAGATCCAGCAGATATTCACCCTTCTGTCATTGACCCAGAAAAATATAAATTTACTTTTTGTCCCGATAAGGACTGGGTCAATATTTATGAGTTCTACTGTCCGTCATGTGGCACTCAGATGGAAGTTGAGTATACCTTCCCTGGGCATATGCCGCTGTATGATATGGAAGTAGATGTTGATGCTCTTAAAAAACAGTGGAGTGGAAGAGAAGAGCTCAAAGAGCCCACTACAGGTCCAAATGTTCTAGTAGATAGAAACCACGGCCACAATCATTAATATAAAACGGGTTTCTTGCATTTTAAAAGTAAACCAAAAAGCTTTAAAGTTTTAGGAAACAAAAATTATGAAACGTATATCTGTAGATATCGGTGGCACTTTCACTGACTGCTTTGTAGTCTGGGATAATAAGTATATCGAAACCAAAGCATTAACAACTCATCAAAACCTTGCGCTAGGTTTTAACGAAGCCCTCGAAAAGGCCTATCAAGAACTTGGTGTAAGTATGACAGAGCTTCTAGCTGGAGTTGACTCGGTTAGGTATGCAACAACGCTCGGAACGAACGCATTGATTGAGCATAATGGTCCTCGCATAGGTATGCTAGTAACAGCTGGTTATGAAGCCATGGTGCCACTAAGTAGAGCTCGTGGTTATGGTGAAGGTTTAGACGATCTCGGAAAACAGAATCTACCAGATGCGCAAAGACCTGTACCTCTTGTATTACCTAGCATGATTGAAGGAGTTCGCGAGCGATTAGGCTTTGAGGGTGAGTTGGTTATGCCGGTCGACGAAGACGATGTGCGTCAAAAAATTAGAACCTTAGTAGATAAAGGGGCTCAAGTTATCGTCATATGTTTAGTTAACTCGGTAGTTAACCCTGCGCATGAAAAACGAGTAGAAGAAATTTTACTAGAAGAGTACCCCACACATTTGCTTGGCTCTATCCCTGTAATTCTTTCTCATCGTGTTGCTGGTCGTAAAGGAGAATATGTGCGCGCTACCTCTGCAATTGTAGATGGTTATTTGCACTCTACTATGTACCACGCTATGAGTCAGCTAGAGCAAAATCTTCGTGCTAACTCTTATTCTAAACCTATGCTCGTAATACATAATTCAGGCGGTATGGCTCAACTAAACTCCACAGACGCTCTCCAAACTATTCATTCAGGTCCAGTGTCTGGAATTAGCGCTGCAGAGCACCTTGCTAAAGAAGCAGATTTGGGAAGTGTTATTGCTACAGATATGGGTGGAACAAGTTACGATATTGGTATTGTTGTTGAAGGTGGAATTAAGCATTACGATTTCAATCCCGTCATTGATAGGTGGCTAGTTTCAGTTCCTATGGTTCACCTTGTTACTCTTGGTGCAGGCGGCGGGTCCATTGCTTCTTTTGACCGAATGTATAATTCAGTTGCTGTGGGACCAAAAAGTGCTGGCTCTGATCCCGGTCCAGCTTGCTATGATCGAGGTGGGATGAGCCCCACAGTGACAGATGCAGATTTGGCACTAGGATACCTAGATGCGGACAATTATGCAGGCGGCAGTATACCCCTTAATCCAAAGCGCTCTATGTTTGCCATTGAAGAAGCGCTATGTGACGATTTAGATGTTGAGCCAATTGCAGCTGCATTGCTAGTAAAAGAAAAAGTAGATAGCAATATGGCCAATGGGGTGAACACAGAGCTAAGAGTTCGTGGCTACGATCCAAAAGATTTTACCATGTTAGCCTACGGTGGTAATGGCCCTCTTCATTGTTGCGGTATTGCCTCTAAATTGAAAATTGATAAGATTCTTGCAACCCCAATGAGTTCTGTTTTTTCTGCAGTTGGCGCAGGAAATATGCATCAGATGCATATACATGAAACATCATTATTTATGGTTCTATATGACTCCACCTCTCGAAAAGTTTTTGATAATTACTCGAGATTCAACGATCTTGTAGTCGAGCTAAGCAAGCGCGGCCAAGCTGATCTTGTGAGGCAAGGCCAATCATTGGCTGATATCAAGCATTCACTTGAATTAGATATGCGCTACGGGAATCAATTAGTTCAAACTACTGTAGTGGTTCCGAAGCATTCACTTGAATCCGTAATGGATGTCATGAATATCCTTGACCAATTCTCAAGCGATTACGGAAAACGTTTTGGTGAAGGTAGTCAGGCCCCAGAAGCAGGTATACGTATTAATACAATACGAGTTGCTTCTTTTGTGGAGCATGACACAGTAAAATTTGACCATATTAAACCAATAGCACAAAGTCAACGCATTGCTCCCCCTGCTCCAGCAACTACTCGTAAGTGTTACTTTGTTGGAGATGGAAAACCTGTTGAAACACCAGTCTGGAATAAAGCCGATATACCTCCAGGGACAGAGATTTTTGGTCCTGGTCTTGTGTCATCAGAAGTTACAACTTATCTGATTGAGCCTGGCTGGAAATATGTATCCGCAGAACAAGGGGCAGTTTGGTTTCTTCGTGCAGAAGAAAAGAATTAAAGAGGTGTATATATTATGAATAAAAAAGCTAACGAACTTGATGTCCAAGATCAGGAACTAATACAAAAGTTTCTTAAAGATACAACGCTATTCCTTGGTCCAGATCCTGAGATCATGCGGGATCACCGCATTATGCCTAGAACTGAGACAGAAGAAAGGGTCATGAAGGAGTATACTGATTTAAATCAGATTGCTTCCATACGAGATCGACTTCAGTCTGCATGTGAAGAAGGTTTTGAAATGGTAGAGCA
>CAZSMR010000004.1:0-9543 GCA_964608185.1 uncultured Porticoccus sp.
GAACCGGCGTTAACTGAGTTGCAGTCAGCTGCATGACCACTCTGCCACCGCGCCTTTAAGGGCCAGAATTGTAACCGAGAGCACCTTTAAATAACAGCCTGAAATACTCATAATCTCAGAATAAAATAAAAGAAACTATATTTAGTCTTTGGATTGTGGGGCTGATGATAATTCAGGCCACGCTGCACGGAGATAAATAACCATAGTCCATAATGTAAGAATAGCTGCAATATATAACAACACGGTGCCAACTATATCCCATTCAGGGTATTTTTTCGGGTCTACAGCTAATAACACCGTAATAGCAACCATTTGTAGTACAGTTTTTACTTTTCCAAGATAGCTAACAGCCACACTTGTTCGCTTCCCAAGTTCAGCCATCCATTCACGGAGTGCAGATACTACAATTTCCCTGCTCACTATGACTAGTGCAGGAAAAGCAAATATTGCGGTAGCATGGACCTGCAGTAAAACCAGTAACGCTGCAGAAACGATCAGCTTATCTGCCACAGGATCTAAAAAAGCTCCAAAAGGTGTGAATTGGTTAAGTTTTCTTGCCAGATAGCCGTCCAACCAATCGGTTGCTGCTGCAACACCAAAAATCGATGCAGCAACTACATGCTTCCACTCCCAAGGAAGATAAAACACAACGACGAATACTGGGATTAACAGAATACGTATCAGTGTTAATATATTTGGTAAATTCCACATATTTTTACTACCAAGGAGACCAAAAATTAAAGGAGTGATAACTTACTAATTATGAAGGGCGCTGTAAATAGCTTCAGCAACCTTATTGTTTATATTAGGAACGCGGATCAGCTCGGAGACACTTGCTCGTTTTACCTCATTTATATCACCGAAGAAGCGTAATAATTCTCGTCTACGCTTTGGTCCAACCCCTTCTACACCCTCTAGGGAAGAGACTCTTCGTTTTTTATCCCTTTGTTGTCTATGGCCGGTTATAGCAAAGCGATGTGCCTCATCTCTGATTTGTTGAATTAACAATAATGCCCCGGAGTCAGTATCTGCAGTAAATTCTATGAACTCTTCATCAGAGCCAGTCTTGCTTGATGAAGAAGATAACAATAGTTTCTCAAATCCAGCTTTTCTAGTTTTCCCTTTAGCTACTCCAACAATCTGAACACCGACGACGCCTAACTCATTAAGCACCGCAGCAGCTTTGCTTAATTGACCAATACCGCCATCTACCAGCAAAACATCTGGTAATTTTTCTTCACCTTTTTGTAGTCGCTTGTACCGCCTAGTTAATGCTTGCTCCATGGCAGCATAATCGTCTCCAGCTTTTACATCTTTGATATTAAAGCGACGATAGTCTGACTTTAAGGGGCCGTTGTTATCAAATACGACACAGGAAGCAACAGTTGCCTCGCCACTACTGTGACTAATGTCAAAACACTCAAGTCGACCAGGTAGCTCTTGCAGTTTTAGTAGTTTCTGTAAATCTTCAAATTTTCGAAGTAAATTTTGTTTAGATGCAATTAAGCTCTTCAAGTTTTGTTTTGCTGTTTGCTCGGCTAACTTAACCCACTTTGCTCTAGTGCTTCTGACACCGTGTTTGAGATGAATTTTGTGCCCAGCGACAGAGGAGATGGCTGTGGCAAACAGTCCACTATTGTCAAACTTGAGGCTCACAATTATTTCTTTCGGGAAATCACCTTTACTACCGTCCCTTAAATAATATTGCGGCATAAAGTGTTCTAAAATCTCTTCCGGAGAAGATGCAAGCGGTACACGCGGATAAAAAGTTCTACTTCCAAGCATTCTTCCCTGACGGATGTATAGTATGTGTATGCAGCCTTGGGGACCCTCCTGCGAAACTGCGACAACATCGATATTTCCATTACCAGACTCTACAACCTGCTCTGCCTGTATTTTTCTTAATGCAGTTATTTGGTCTCTTAAAATCGCTGCGCTCTCAAAGTTAAGATTCTTTGAGGATGCATCCATTTTTACTTCAAAATTCTTAATTAGATTATCACTTTTTCCGTCGAGAAACATTTTTGTATGCTCTACGTCTTGCTGGTAATTTTCTGGGGACACTAGATCAACACATGGCGCTGTGCAACGATTAATTTGATACTGCAGACAAGGGCGAGAGCGATTTTTAAAAAAACTATCCTCACATTGTCTGACCTTAAAAGTTTTTTGGAGAAAGTTCATGCTCTCGCGAACTGCTTGAATGCTTGGAAATGGTCCGAAATAACTACCTAATTTTCTTTTTGCCCCACGATGAAATGATAACCGCGGATGTTCATCTTTATCTGACAAGTAAATATATGGGTATGACTTATCATCTCTCAGTAAGATATTGTACGGGGGTAAATTTTGCTTAATCAGGTTCTGTTCAAGCAATAAAGCCTCAATTTCTGTCTCGGTAACTGTGACGTCAATAGAAATGATGCGATTGACTAATGCTTGTGTTTTTATTGGAAGCTTTGATTTAGAAAAATAGCTAGCAACACGCTTACGTAAATTTTTTGCTTTTCCGATGTATAGAATCGATCCGTTTTCACCAAGCATTTGATAAATACCCGGTCTTTGAGTGAGACTCTTAAGAAAGGATTCTGAATCGAACGACTGCGTATCAGTGGTCATGGCTGCCTGTACACTCTCGGCTCAATTTCTAATTCAATGCTAAATTTCTCCAAGATAGAAGCTTGGATTTCTAACGCCAAAGATAAAAGATCCTGGGCAGATCCACCTAAATTAACAAGCACTAGGGCCTGCTTGTCATGTACTCCGACACCATTTTTTTTAAATCCTTTCCATCCTGCTTTTTCAATTAAATAGGCTGCACTAATTTTGATACTTCCTTTGCAAGAACTATAACTGACTGTATCTGGATATTTTGCTATCAAATCTGATGCAATCTCGGAACTGACCACTGGATTCTTGAAGAAACTACCCACACTAGGAATATCTTTTGGATCTGGTAGTTTAGAGCGGCGAATAGAGCACACAATATCGGAAATCATTTTTGGTGTTAACATTTCATTAAAACTCTGATCATGCTTCATTTGCAATTGCGTATGAAGCTTCATTAACGACTGCTTGAGAATGGGATATTCAATACATATGTCTGATTTAAGGGAGAGGCGAAAATTAACAGAAGTAATCACATCTTCATCTTGGCCATCTCTTTTAAAAAAACTACTTCGATAACCAAATTGGCAATCGTCAAGATTCATTTTTTTATACTTCCCGGTTGCTTTATGGACCGCGTCTAAAGAATCGAATCTTTCACTGAGCTCGACTCCGTAAGCACCAATATTCTGAATAGGGGCTGCGCCTACAGAACCAGGTATTAATGATAAATTTTCAAGGCCATACCAGCCCATTTCTAACGTTTTTAAAACTAACTGATGCCAGTTTTCACCTGCTCCAACTTTAATTACTAAGTCATCTCCGTTTTGAGAAAGCAACTCAATGCCTAAAATAGATATATGAATTACTAGACCTTTGATATCACCAACGAGTAAAACATTACTGCCTCCGCCTAGTACAAAAACTGATATTTTTTTGTTTTTTGCCCAAACAAGCGCTTCAGATAACTCATTTTGTGAAGAAACAGAACAAAAATATTCCGCTATTGAGTGAAAGCCCAATGTATTGAATTTTTTAAGTGGTACTTTTTCTTCGACGCTCAGCATTTACCTGGCTACCTAATTAAATGTCGAAATAAACCATCAACAGCATCTTCAATAAGACTTAAAACACCCTCAAAACCGCCTTCCCCACCAATATATGGATCGGGAACTTCTTTTTGACTGCTGGAACCGTAATTGAGAAAAAGTTCTAAACGGCCAGTAAAACTTGAAGGGGCCATGGCCTGTAAATCAAAAAGATTTTGTTGATCCATGGCCAGTATGAAATCGAACTCTATGAAGTCATCTAGATTAACCTGCCGTGCTCTCAAGCCAGAAAGATCGTAACTGTGACGTAGAGCTGTTTTGCATGCCCTTGGATCAGGAGGCCTTCCAATATGCCAATCGCCTGTTCCAGCTGAATCTACGATAATTCTATTTTGCAAATTTTCGTCAAAGATTTTTTTTTCTAAAATGCCGTGTGCGGTAGGCGAGCGACATATATTACCAAGACACACAAACAAAACTTTAGCGGGCTTTTTCAAATTATTATGACCTATGTGTTATTTTTTAAAAATTTGATTACATCTTTTAAGTCTTGTTCCGTATCGATCCCTTTTGGGACACTTATGACTGCTTTATCGACATGAATACTTTCTCCAAACCACATAAAACGTAGTTGCTCTAACTGCTCTAGTTTTTCAATAGGAGCTAAAGGCCAGGATATAAACTTATCAAGCATTGAAGTACGGTAAGCATATATACCTATATGACGCATGCCGTATTGATATCCAGCTATCTTGCTACTTACATCTTCGCGAGAGCAAGGGATTGGAGTACGACTAAATAATAACGCAAGACCAGCATTATCAACTATTACTTTAACCACATTGGGGTTATTAAAATCATCACTGCTCATAATAGGTTCTGCGAGCGTAGCAACACCTACAGAATTTCTGGCTAATAAATTATCAGCGACCTGATTAATTACCTCCGGCGGAATTAGCGGCTCGTCTCCTTGGACGTTAACGACGACATGTTCGGGAGGCAACTCAAGCTGTTTTGCTACTTCTTGTAATCTGTCTGTCCCAGATTGATGATCCGTGGACGTCATGCATGCTTGTCCACCAAAATTAATAACCTCATCAAATATTTCTTGATTATCGGTAGCAACAATTATTCTATCTGCATTACTTTTTTGAGCCTGAATGTGCACACGCTGTATCATAGTTATGCCAGCAATCTGCAAAAGAGGCTTACCTGGTAACCTTGATGAATCATAACGAGCAGGGATAATAACTGTAAAACTCATACTGCCTCACGCTTTATCTTTATTATTTTTATATTAATGTTCTAATGTTTAACGTCAGCAGCCTAATGACTTAAACATTTTATTTCATGAAGCTTGCCTAGCAGATTTTTTAAGAAAATCGGATCAGGAGCAGCTTCTACTTCAAGCACCCAGATTTTATCATTAATTACAGACTTGCATTTAACAGCATCTTTGGCTGTAATTACTACAAGAAGGTCATCGTCAAATATAAACTCCTCTCCAGTAAAGCTATGATGATCTGGATAGCTATGCAAGATCGAGGAAAACCCCAGTCCATCTAAAGTATCAAAAAATCTTTGTGGATCAGCAATACCAGCAACTGCATGAATTTTATGATTAAAGTGCCAATCTTTTATTCGCTGATTAATAGTGCCTCTTAACCCAGAACTTTCTATAATTGGATAAGTTTCACCAGAAACCAAATGCTTTAATTGGATAGCCTTTGTGGTGAAAAATATACCATTTTTTAAACAATCCTTTATATCTTGTTTCGGCTCTTTTTTTATATCGGAACTATTGGAGTTTATCAAGATAAAATCAACTTCCTTTAGCCTGTCTAAGGGCTCTCTAAGTGGCCCAGCGGGAAGAAGTTTTTCATTTCCAAATTTTTTCTTTCCGTTCACCACAGCAATTTCTAAATCACGAGGTAGTTTATAGTGCTGAAGTCCGTCATCGCTTATGATTAAATTACAATTTGTTTTTTCAAGTAAAAAATTAGCCGCACGGTAACGATCAGGATCCACAACAACGGGGCAGATCTTAGCCAACAGTAGTGGTTCATCACCAACCATCTCGGCTTTCGAATCCAAGTTAACCAGTAATGGGTAATGGGAAGAATTTCCTCCATATCCTCGACTAACTATTCCTGGGTTATACCCTTTCTCTTTTAGCCAACGAGTAATCGAAATCACTAATGGGGTTTTTCCAGTGCCACCTATGGTGATATTACCTACAATTACCACAGGAACTGCCAAAGGGGGGTTTGAATTTATTTTAGTCTGAAAGACACGACGGGCAGCCACTAACACATAAAATATCCACGAAAACGGGGTTAGAAAAAATGACCATCCTGAGCGTCGGGCCAAGAGCTCTTCCAGCATAAGAGACAATCTCATCTATTATAGTTTCTCATCATCAGGGGTGCTTATTTTGTCTACAGTAATTTTATTATGAAGCTTGGCGTAATACTTGTTTAGTTTTAATAACTCTTTATGTGTTCCCTGCTCTACAATTTTTCCTTTTTTCATCATTAAGATGCTATCTGCATTTTCTATTGTTGTAAGCCTATGTGCTACAACAAAAGTTGTACGTCCTTTCATCACTGTTTCAAGCGCTTCTTGAATAGATCGCTCTGTTTGAGAATCTAGTGCTGATGTAGCCTCATCAAGTATTAATATTGGGGCATCCTTCAGGATGGCCCTGGCTATAGCTAGACGCTGGCGCTGTCCGCCAGAGAGCTTAATACCCTGATCTCCGATTATAGTATGGAAACCCTGAGGTAACTGCTCTATAAAATCTAACGCATTAGCAGCTTTAGCCGCATTTCTGACCTCAGATTCTGAACGCTCAGCTAATGTACCGTAGGCAATATTATTGTAGATAGAATCATTAAATAAGCTAATTTTTTGTGAGACTAATGCTATATGGCTGCGTAGATTTTCAAGCTTGTAGTCGTTTAAATTTTTTCCATCTAAACTTATATTTCCATTATTTATCTCATAAAAACGAGGAATCATACTTACTAACGTACTTTTACCGCTACCTGAACGCCCAACTAGCGCCACTGTATCTCCAGCTTTTACGCTGAATGTCACACCATTCAAAACATTTTTTTCGTTAGAGGAGTAGGCGAAACTTACATCTGAAAATTCAAAACTACCGTCAACTTGATTTTTTTCAATAGCCCCCTCATCGATTTCTTCGCTGTTATCTAGTGTTGAAAATAATGTTCCAGCTGCGGCAATACCTTGTTGAATTTTACTATTTATTCCAGATAGTGCTCGAACAGGCTTTGCAAGCAGAGCTGCAGAGGCTAAAAATTTTACAAAGTCACCACCACTCATTTTAGATAAGACATTAGGATCAAGAACAAGCCACATTAAGAATGAAAGAGCAGATGCCACTAACAGCTGAATCACTGGAGTACTAATTGATTCGGTCACAGATAGCTTCATTTGCTGTTGTCGAGTATTTCTACTCGCATTTTTCATTCGCTGGCGCTCAAAATATTTTGCACCATATAAATGCATATCTCTATATCCGCTAACAAACTCTTGTGTAACTTGAGCTACATCTCCCATAGAAGACTGTATTCGTAGCGCTAATTTTCTAAAGCGTTTACTGACGGACAGGACGACTAAACCAATAATAGGCAGTATGGTTAAAAAAATTAATGCTAACTTCCAATTAAGATAAAACAAGTAACTGATTAAGCCAATTACTAGGGCGCCCTCTCGTATCATTACTTTAAGTGAATTTGTTGCGGCTTGGGTAACTTGAGATACGATAAAAGTTGTTCGGGCAACTAAGTGGCCGCTCATACTTGAGTCGAAATAACTAGCAGGGAGTGAGGTATATTTATTAAAAATAGCTACGCGAAGATTATGTACCAGTATCTGCGAAACATAAGTCATACAGTACCCACCAACAAAAAAAGATAGTCCTCTAACTAGCGCTATCATCAACATTATTATAGGAACTACCCAGCGAGTATCAGTTAAGCGGCCTCCTTCTGCCGATAGAGTATCTACTAAAAAAACAGTTAGACCGCTGCCTTGACCAGTACTTTTAGGAACAGCTGTAGGGTCGGTAGTCATACCACCAATTGCGTTCACTGTATAACCAAACAAATCAATGAAAGCAATTTCCATTGAAGAGAAAATAATTAACCCCAAGATACTGATAAAAAAGACGCCAAGATATCTTTTTATATAAGATAACAACCTGATATATATTTGCAGGTTGGTCATTTTAGGATCATTAGAGTCGGGTTCTTTTTGTGCCACAATTTCTCCCTATATTATTTTTTTAAAATTAGTTTAACAAAAAGAAAGGTCGTGGGCCTTTTTTGTTTATACTAATGGTATAATTATTTTCTACAAAGATTGAAAAAAATAAAAAAAGTTAGCCAAGAGCTATCAATATATCGCTGTTGGTCCAGAGGGTTGATTTCAAAGCCTCGCATTGTAAAATACATTTTCATTTAACGTTTAAGCTAAAAGGAAATTTCGCTATGGCTACAAAACAAGCAATTATATCAAATTCGTTAAATCCAGAAGCAGTGAAGGTTCTACGTAATACCTACACTCTCTTGTCGCTCACCCTAATGTTCAGTGCTTTGATGTGTGCAGTATCAATGGCTGTAAATGCCCCTTATATGGGCTTATGGATGCTTATTCCATATATAGGATGCCTGTGGATGGTTGAAAAAAATAAAAACAGTACAGCTGGATTATTTTGGGTTTTTGCTCTAACAGGGTGGATGGGCTTCACTCTTGGTCCCATGATATCGTTTTATTTAGCTAATTCTGGATCACAAATCATAATAACAGCCCTAGGCGGGACTGCTCTTATTTTCTTCGCATGTTCTTCGTATGTTTTGATTACCAAAAAAGAATTATCTTTTATGGGCGGGTTCCTCATGACAGGAATTATTATCGCTTTTATAGCTGCGATAGCTAACATGTTCCTTCAAATCCAAGGATTAGCACTAGCGTTATCCTGTATATTTCTTTTGATCTCATCAGGGATAATTATGTGGCAAACTAGTGCTATCGTTCATGGGGGAGAGCGTAACTATATCTCTGCTACAGTGACATTATATGTGATGCTTTATAATATATTTACGAGTCTTTTGCATTTACTAGGTGCATCTCAAAATGAATAATACTTGGAATAACAAATAGAAACACAAACAAGCTATTTAGATAACCTTGCTGTCTGGTCTGAAGAAACTGCCAGGCAGCTTGCTGCTGAAAAAGATATAACACTCACTCAGTCTCATATTGAAATTCTTAAGCTCGCTCGGCAATTTTACGCTGAATATGGTTTTTCTCCCTCTATGCGACCGCTGATCAAAACTATAGGGATAAATTTAGCTGCAAGTAAAGCTCGCAGTATATATTTAATGCAACTGTTTCCTCAAAGTCCAGCTAAAATAGTAGCCAGATTGTCTGGTCTACCAAAACCAAAGAATTGCTTGTAAAGTAATGTTATTAGAATTAAAAAATAGGGCTTTTTATGTCTTCAAACAATAAAATTTTATCAGAAGAAACCTGTGAAGCTTGTAGAGATGGGGCAATAAAGTTATCAAATATTGAATCAAAAATATTGTTAAAAGAAATACCTCTTTGGACTATAGAGGTTCTACAAGATATACCTCAATTGACAAGAACTTTTAAATTTGACAATTTTCAAGAGGCTTTAAAGTTTTCTAATAAAGTTGGAGAGTTAGCCGAATCTGTTGGGCATCATCCAGCCATATTAATAGAGTGGGGAAAAGTAGTAGTTACTTGGTGGAGCCATAAAATTGAAGGGCTTCACAAAAATGATTTTATTATGGCGGCAAGAACAGACGAGTCCTTCAAGGGTTAGCTATAATTT
>CAZSMR010000004.1:9643-20069 GCA_964608185.1 uncultured Porticoccus sp.
CTTCTTAACTATAGAATGCGGGCGGAGTTTCGTATTTGGCATGAAGATGGAGTTGCTTTTTATGCTATGAACACTCCAGGCAAAAAAGTTCCTTATATTGTGACTGAATTTCCAATAGGATCAAAAAAAATTAATGAGCTTATGGCTCCGCTATTAAAAATAATAAATAAAAATTACACACTGAAGAATAAACTTTTTTCTGCTGAATTCCTCACCACACTTGATGGCGATGCTGTTGTTACTCTAATTTATCATAGGCAACTTGATGAAGAATGGGAAAAGATAGCTACTAATGTGCATGAAGAATTAAATATAAACATCATAGGACGTAGTCGAAAAAAGAAAACGGTGATTGGATTGGACTATGTTGTAGAAAAATTACCAATTGGTGGTACTGAGTATCAATATAAACAGATTGAAACAGGATTCACGCAGCCTAACGCAAGAATAAACCAAGCTATGCTTACTTGGGCTCTAAAGCAGACTTTAAAAAGTAAAGACGATCTATTAGAACTATATTGCGGAAATGGAAATTTCACCTGTGTATTAGCGCAGAATTTTAAGAAAGTTTTAGCCACTGAGATCTCAAAAATATCAGTCAATTCTGCCCACTTTAACTTAAAAGAAAATAATATTAAAAACGTTACTATTTGTAGAATGTCTAGTGAAGAAATAACACAAGCGTTAGACAAGGTACGATTGTTCCGTAGACTAAAAAATATTGCTCTAGACGAGTACCATTTCAGTACAATTTTTGTAGATCCGCCTCGCGCTGGACTGGATGAGCAGACTCTAAGTTTAATAAGAAAATTTGATAATATTCTCTATATTTCATGTAATCCAAAAACACTTATGGAGAATATAAGCGCAATTAGTAATACTCACGTCATAAAAAGTTTTGCTGTCTTTGACCAATTCCCTTACACCTCACATTTGGAGTGTGGTGTTTTTTTAAATCTAAAAAAATAAATTAAATACACTATTATCAGTAAGATAAGTAAAAAAATAGCTTAATATATTTTCTTAAGTTCTTCAAAAAAATATAACTTTTAGATACAATCTGTCAATCAATATCCCTTAAAAAAATGATTTATATTAAGATTTTTGATGTTGAGTAGTTTTTACTGAATATAAGGTTATAATGGGTGTGCAGAATACTGCAAAAATTTAAACAAGAAAATAAAAGAGATTACTATGAGTAAAGGTACAGTTAAGTGGTTCAATGCTGACAAAGGTTTCGGTTTTATTACTCCAGAAGATGGCGGAAAAGATCTATTTGTACATCATTCAGAAATAAAAAATGGTGGTGGTTACGCTACCTTAAATGACGGCCAAGCAGTAACATTTGAAGTTGGTCAAGGACAAAAAGGACCGTGCGCAAATAATGTAGTACCTGAATAATTTATTCAGTAAAAATGCGTACCAAAGCAACAAGTTGTTTTCAGCTTGTTGCTTTTTTTTGTTAAAAATTTATTTTTTAATTCCAATATCGCTCTCAAAAACCACTAGAGCGGAGATTAATCTTTACTGTAGTTTTTTTACATAAACTTTAATTTTTTTGTATTTTTCTATATAATATCTAGTAATAAATAGATGGAATTATCTATCTTTAAGCATATCGATGCTAATAAATCCCGTAGATATCGTTCGCATCAAGAGGAACTAAGATGAGCAATAAAATTTCAAAAATTATTTATACTAAGACTGATGAAGCGCCAGCCTTAGCAACATACTCTCTTTTACCTATAGTCAATGCATTCACTAAGGCTGCAAATGTCGTTGTAGAAACATCAGATCTTTCTCTAGCCTCTCGAATTTTATCTGCCTTTCCCGAAAAATTACCTAAAGACAAGCAAGTCAAAGATGCTTTGCAAGAGTTGGGAGAACTAACACAAGATCCAAATGCAAACATTATTAAATTACCAAATATAAGTGCATCTATTCCACAGCTCCAAGAAGCAATATCTGAACTACAATCCAAGGGGTATAAAATTCCTGATTACCCAGAGTCAGCAAAAACTTCTGAAAGTATAGCCATCAAAAATACATATGCAAAAGTCCTTGGAAGCGCAGTAAATCCTGTTCTCCGTGAAGGTAACTCTGACCGTAGAGCACCAGGCGCTGTCAAACAATTTGCTCGCAAAAATCCGCATTCAATGGGTAAGTGGAGTCAGTCTTCTCGAACACACGTGGCACATATGAGAAGTGGTGATTTTTATAGTAGCGACATAGCTACAACAATAAAAGACACCGGTATTGTAAGGATAGAGTTTGTTGCTGATGACGGTGATATACAAGTTCTCAAAAATAATATCTCAGTTCACAGTGGGGATCTTGTAAGTACCATGTTTATGAGCGAAAAAGCTTTACGTAAGTTTCTGGATGAAGAAATGGAAGGCGCTAGAAAAGCTGACTTACTATTCTCATTGCACCTTAAAGCAACAATGATGAAAGTGTCTGATCCTATCATTTTTGGGCATGCGGTAACCGTATATTACGAAGAAGCGTTTAAGAAGTATGGCGCCACACTTGCTGAACTTGAAGTAAACCCAAATGATGGTATTGGTAGTGTGCTCAAAAAAGTTGACCAACTTCCCTACTCTAAGCGAGTTGAGGTTGAAACAGAATTTCGACGTTGCTATGAAATACGACCAGAGATGGCCATGGTTGATTCTGATAAAGGTATAACTAACTTGCATGTTCCTAGTGACGTCATAGTTGATGCATCTATGCCAGCAATGATTCGTAGTGGCGGAAAAATGTGGAATGCGCATGGTAAACTAAGAGACACGAAAGCAGTTATTCCCGATACTAGTTATGCAACAATCTATCAAGAAGTTCTTAATTTTTGCAAACATCATGATGCGTTTGATCCTACAACAATGGGAACTGTTCCTAATGTTGGTCTTATGGCACAAAAAGCTGAGGAGTACGGCTCACACGATAAAACATTTATAGCTCCTGGAAATGGAAAAATACGTCTAGTTACCGAAAGTGGAGAAGTGCTACTTCAGCATGAAACTATAGAGAAGGGTGATATATGGCGTATGTGTCAAGCCAAAGATGGGCCAATTCAAGACTGGGTAAAATTAGCTGTAAATCGCGCCAAAGCTAGTGATACGCCTGCAATATTTTGGCTTGATGCTAACCGTGGTTATGACTCACAAATGATCCAAAAAGTAGAAAAATACTTAAAAGATCACGATACAAAAGATATTCGTATTGAGATC
Source organism: uncultured Porticoccus sp. (assembly GCA_964608185.1). Classification (GTDB taxonomy): domain Bacteria; phylum Pseudomonadota; class Gammaproteobacteria; order Pseudomonadales; family Porticoccaceae; genus Porticoccus. Next base: position 12,874 of record CAZSMR010000004.1, read on the forward strand.
ATGACTCCAGAGAGAGCGATACGCTTAACGATGGAGCGTATGAAGAGCGGCAAAGATACTATTTCTGTTACAGGCAACGTATTAAGGGATTATTTAACTGACTTATTCCCTATATTGGAGCTAGGAACGAGCGCAAAAATGTTATCTATTGTTCCCCTAATGGCAGGAGGAGGTCTCTATGAAACAGGTGCTGGAGGCTCTGCGCCAAAACATGTTCAGCAATTTGCAGAGGAAGGTCACCTAAGATGGGATTCATTAGGAGAATTTCTTGCCCTAACAGTCTCCTTAGAGGATATTGCTGTTAAAACAAAAAATCCGAAAGCAAAAATTTTAGCTGACTCTTTAGATAAAGCAACGTGCCGACTACTTGAGGAAGGAAAGTCTCCATCTCGAAAAGTAAATGAACTAGATAATAGAGGTAGTCACTTTTATCTAGCGCTATATTGGGCTGAAGAGATAGCAAAACAAAAAGATAGTCCTGAGCTTCAAGAAGTATTTCGCAAGCTAGCAAAAAAACTAAATGAAAATGAAAAAACAATCACTGATGAGCTTATTGCCTGTCAAGGAGATAGTGTAGATCTAGGCGGATATTACCAGCCAGATACAAAAAAAGTCGAGGAAGCTATGCGCCCTAGTAACACCTTAAACTCATTGCTAAGTACTGTTAATTAGGACTTTACGTCTAAACTTAAAGAATATATCTTAGCTTCTATTAACTTGAATTATGATCAAAAATTTATAAATATAAGAGCCGATGCATATTAATTTTTTTCCATCAACATGTTTGTTGGTCACAATAATAATGACTGTTGTATCCCCTGCATATGCAGAGAAGCTGTCTATAGATGCGCTGGTTATACCTGATGACACTAAAAATATTTATGTGCATAAACTCGCTACTGACAGCAATTCTACTGATTTTTTAATCATCATTAAGGATTATGTTCCTCTTCATATGCATGCTAAACACACTGAAACAATTTTCGTGTTAGAGGGAAAAGGTGAGTTTCAAAAAGGTGAAAGAAAATTTGTGATTGAACCGGGTGATTATTTGAGAATACCTCCAGGGATACCTCACTCAGTAAAAGTTACATCCCTGAATCCACTAAAAGTGCTATCAATCCAAGCCCCTGAATTTTTTGGTTTAGATCGCATTCCTGTAAAAAATCCCTGAGTGAATAAAATGAATATTCAGCGAGAAATATACTCCCCACTTCAGATTTTTTTTGGCTCTTTTTTTCTTGGCCCATTTGCAATGCTTTATTTTCTTTGGAAGAATTTTTATAATATGAGTCGTCCTGTTGAAGCAAAAAAAGTTATTCAATATGGCTTTGTTTTCATTGTTATCTTGACTACTTGTCTTCAATTATCTCCCGCTGGTATGAATCAATTAGTTCCTGGATTAATTGTCCCTTTTTTCTATGCCCTAACTGCACTACAAATTTCGACATCAATGCAGATAAATAAAAAAGAAATAAAAACTAGCCTGAATTGGGCTCCACAAAATATTTGGAGTGTTTTAGGGTTCGGTCTACTTTTTTATTTACCTTGGATTGGTGTTCTTTACGCTATTCAACTTTTATAGCGTACTAATAATTCATTATTAACCTTAAAATATCAAACGATAAATAAAAAAATTATTTATATTTATATTGGAGAAAGAAAATGGCTGCCTATTTAATCGGAGAAGTTATTGTTACTGATGAGTCATGGGTGTCAAGTTATGCTAAAAACGTCCATGATATCGTACATAAGCATGGTGGAAAATATTTATCTAGAAGTGCAAATATTGAACAAGTAGAAGGAAAGCCAAGTGAAGCTTCGCTAATAGCACTGGTTGAGTTTCCAGATCTAGATGCAGCAAAATCTTTTATTGACGATCCGGAATATCAAGAGTTTAGAGAATCAAGGATGAATGGGAGTGTCAGTACTGTTTATATAATAGATAGTAGCGATGTCGCCGGAACTATTCCATACCTTACAAAAAGATGAGTCTTCGATGGTAATGAGAATTAGCTTATAATTTATTATTTTCCAACCGAATAAAACAGAGGTTCCTTCTTAGTTATTTTTTTTGAATGCACATCAAGTATTATTTGGGCAGCATCCCTGATTAAATGCTGAAAACTATCTTCTATTGAAGCTCTCTCTTTATCAAACATAATCATTTCATCCTTGGTAAGTTTTTTCCAGTTTTCTAAAATTGGAATATGCGCAGTTGCTTCAGCTAGCTGTGAAAATACCTTATATCTCCCATCGCCACCTGAAGCTTCATCTAACAAAGAAGATAGCTTATCTATCCTTATAGCGCCCTCAGTTAAGCCTACTTGTCCTTGAACAAGTGCAGCAGCAATCACTCGAATACTGTCTCTAAAGCCTTCTTGGCGGGTATTTAGCTGCTGAGAGAGGCTATCAGCGCTACTTTTTTGTAGATCCTCTTGTTGGCGGACCTTTAAATGAAGAAAAATAGCGTACAAAGTAAGCGAAAAAATTATTAAGGCTGCAATTATATAAAATTCTGGATAAGCCTCTAGATTCATTGTATTAAATATCCACATAAAATTAATAGCTATTAAACATCAAAACAGAGATAAAGATCTTCACTACTGAGAAGTATCGGTATCATCTTCTTTTTTTCTATCAGTGTTTAACGAAAAATCGCTCTGATCTAGAGTTTCGCTTGTCCAATCATCTGGAAACGTTTTTTTAGTGTTGGGACCTAGTTTTTTAATTTTGTTAAATCTATTTATTACATTACCTGAGCCAGTCATCAGCTGACTTTTAGCACTATCATATGCCACTTGGCTTTTTTTGATGTGCTTCCCAATATCCTCTAAAGATTCTACCACTGTGGCCATTTTATCGTATAGTTTTGCTGCCTCATCTGAGATTTTTTGTGCATTAATATTTTGACGCTCAAAGCGCCATACGTTTTCAACGATTCTCAACGCAATCATCAAAGTGCTCGGACTGGTGAGAATGATATTTTTATTTTTATAGGCATCATCAAATAACCTATCATCCTTTTGAAGAGCTAAAGTAAATGCTCCTTCTATTGGTATAAATAGAATTACAAAATCCAGGGTATTAATTCCATATAACTCTTGGTATGACTTTTCGCTTAAGTCTTTAATATGGTTTTTAATCGAATTAATATGCTGCTTTAAATGCTTTTTTTGCTCGCTAGAGTCAGGTTCGCTTGTATAGCGGTCGTAAGCTGTTAGAGAAACCTTTGAATCAATAACCATATCTTTTTTGTCGGGCATATGAATAATTACATCTGGGTATCGAAGGTAGCCCTGTTGATCCTTGTGAGGTTTTTGTGTTTCGTACTCCCTTGGGCTTGAGAGACCAGAAGTCTCGAGCATACGCTCGAGAATCATCTCTCCCCAGTTACCCTGAGATTTGCTATCTCCCTTAAGTGCGCTTGCTAAACTAGATGTTTCTCCTCTTACTAGATCAGTCTGTTTCATTAATTCTTTAATCGTCCCATTCATCTCATTTCTTGCTGAATTTTCTCTATGATGAGAATCCTCCACCTGCTTATGAAATCTGGTTATTTCCTCTCGCAGTGGACCAATAGAAGAATTAAGAGTCCGCTGGCTATCTTGAGAAAACTTCTCTTGCTTGGCATCAAATATACGATTCGCTAGGTTTTCAAATTCCTTACCTAAAATTTCACGGGACTGCTTTAGTAGCAAAGATTGCTCTTCATTTTTGGTCTGCTCCATTTCCAGACGGGCCTCTAGTACAGCTTTTTCCTTTTCTAGTGCTGCCAACGCACAACTAATTAAAGTCAGGTCTTTATTCTTCTTTTTTCTATCAAATAATGCAAAGGCATAAGCTAACAGTACCCCGAGGAAGAAGCTGCCAAAAATAAAACTAAAGCTAACTATGGTCATATGCAATTTCACTCCTGCTTGACTTGTCGTTTTTGGCACCAATGTCAGTGTTACTCATTTTAAGTTCCGATGAAACAGGCAGCCCCATTAACTACCTCTTTTTTCAAACCTTAGGTTGTGCGATCATTGAATTCTTCTAGGATAACAAAGTTAACCTCTATGATGCGCCCGCTTTTTGACATTTACTCAATTATAAAAGAAATTGAATCAGGGTCACTAATTCTGACAGCAACTAGTCGCCTTGCAGTTAAGGTGCGAGAGAGCTGGGCTCAATATCAACAGGAGCAAGGAAATTCTACATGGATCGAACCTGAAATTTTTCCAATCGAACACTGGATTAATGAAACTTGGCTTCGATGTTGCGATGACGGAACTATTGAAATTTCAAATGGTGCAATCATTTCTAAGCCAGCAGAATATTTGATTTGGGAAGAAGTGATTAAGAATGAATCAATACCTACTAGCTACTCCGGTCTTGCTCGAGATAGTTACAACATAATGCAAAGATGGGAAATTCCCCATGAAAAGTTAAAAAATGACGCCCCGTTATTTTATCGATGGATCTCAGATTTCAACCTAGCGCTTAGAAAATATAACTATATTACTGAGGCTGATAGTGCAAATGACTTGCTAGAGGCTTTTCAAGCTGGGACCTTAGTTCCAATAGAGGGGATTACTACATTAGGCTTCGATGAAATTCCTCCTTTATATGCAAACTTGCTGGGCGCAGCCACAAAAAATATCACACATGAACCGACGCTTTCAAGTTATAAAAAAAGAAAGTTATCAGCGGCACATCGTGCTCAATTTTTTGACGGAAATCAAGAAATACGTGCTGCGGCTAGGTGGGCTTTTCAGTTACAAAAAAAATACCCTGACCACCGAATAGGGATTATTACTCCTACCTCTTATCCGTCAAAAAATACTTTGGAGAGAATACTAAAGGAAGAGCTGGATCCAGAGAGTCTTAACTTGAACGGGCCTATACAATCATTTTCATTTAATATTTCATCAGGAATAGCTTTAAACGATACACCAATTATTTCATCAGCCTTGCTTCTGTTGTCATTGAATTTTAATAGACTACCCCTTGAAGATTTATGCCGACTACTCAATTCTCCATTCTGGGGAAATTGCACTACCCTCTTGTCTCGTGCGATAACAGAAAAAAATCTTCGAAAGGTAGCTTTAACTCATATATCCCAGGATCAATTTATTCGTCAGCTAGAGTCCTCAGAAAAATTTACCGTTATTGCTGATGACATCCCTAGTGATAGCTTCTGCTGTCAAGGAGCAGTCAATCGAACCAAAGGTATGGCTCAAAAAAATACGTTTTCAGACTGGCTTGCAGTATTCAAAGATCAATTAGACATGCTTGGTTGGCCTGGAAAAAGAAAACTAAATAGTACTGAATTTAGACAGCATCAACAATGGCAAAAAGTTCTTGAAATTTTTGCATCATTAGATCAACTTAAATTAATAGTAACCCTGCAAGATGCTTTAAAGCAGCTGCTCCAAGTAACCAAAAAATATAACTTTCAGTCAGGTATTGGAGATGCCCCTATTCAGGTTCTGGGACTACTAGAAAGTAATGGACTACAATTTGACCACCTTTGGATAGCGGGCATGAATAGTACGAGCTGGCCAAACAGCACTAGCCCTAATTCATTGCTGCCTTTAGATTTACAAAGAGAGTACAAAACGCCAAAAGTACTGCCTGAAGATCAACTGGAGTTAGCAAAAAACCAATTAAATAGACTAAGAATATCATCTAATAATATTATCTGTAGTTTCAGTGAAACTAATGGAGCTCATTCTTGTGAAATTAGCCCTTTAATTTCTAAGTTAACGGAGCTTAATGCTGATAATCTTAATATAAAGCACTCACTCACAACTTCATCAATATATAGACAACAATCAATAGTTAAGTTGCAGAAAATTAAATGTGAAAATGGTCCTAGCATTAACCTTAGTAATGAAACTATTTTTGGTGGAAGCGGGATCATTAAAGATCAAGCTTCTTGCCCATTTAATGCTTTTGCAATCCACCGGCTAGGGGCTAGAGAAGTTAGTACACCATCACTGGGTTTATCTGCGATGGATAGGGGCATAATAATTCATGAGTGCATGGAGGCCTTTTGGCAACAAATATTTACACATGCAAAATTGATTAGTTTGTCAGAAAAAGAGCTAGATGAAACAATCAAGCATGCCATCAGTAAGTCGCTAATAAATTGGAGGAAGAAGAGACCTGATATCTTTAGGCCAAACTTTATTTCTTTAGAAGTAAAACGTGTAAGCCTATTAATGCTTAAGTGGCTAAATCTAGAAATGGAGAGATCGCCATTTTCAATATTATCACTTGAAGAATCAACCGATGTAGTTCTTGCAGGTCTTCCGCTCACATTAAAAATTGATCGCATAGATAAACTCGAGAGCGGAGGAAAAATAGTTTTAGACTATAAAACAGGTAAAGTTACAACTACAAACTGGTACGGGGATCGGCCGCTAGAACCCCAAGTACCTTTATATGCAGTTTTAGCCAGTAAAAAGCCAATAGGTGTAGCTTTCGGACAAATCAACGTTTCAAGACAACGCTTTGTTGGCCTCACAAAGATGTCTAAAGTGCTACCTGATGTAAAGGCACAGGAAAGTATATGGGATGATATTTTGAAGCAATGGACTAATTCTCTTGAATACATAGGTCGCGAGTTTTTAGAAGGTTATGCCATTGTAGCTAATATGAACCACTCTAACGTAAGCTATTCTGAGTATCTTAAGCCACTCAACCGACTCGATGAAAGTTGTATGGAACTTTATATGGAAATAAAAGTAGCTAAACATAACACTGACATAAAGGCCCAAGAGGAGTCTGAGTCATGAAGAGGTCAGATGCAGAATCAAGAGTTTTAGCTCTGGATCCCTTCAAATCTTTCGCTATATCTGCACCGGCTGGATCTGGAAAAACAGAACTACTAACACAGAGGATGCTAGGTCTGCTATGTGTGGTAAACAACCCAGAAGAAATTATGTGCATGACATTTACCAACAAAGCTGTTGATGAAATGAAAGGTCGGGTGATGCATTACTTAATCAAGGCCTCAGAAATCTCCAATAGCAATTTTACACCTTCATCAAAAGATCATCAGAATGTCACATTAAATTTAGCAAAAAAAGCACTATTCCGAAACAAAGAAAAAAAATGGGGCCTACTAGAAAATCCATCAAGACTCCGAATACATACTATTGATGGATTTTGTCGAAAACTTGCAATGCAGCTACCAATTGAAAGTT
>CAZSMR010000004.1:20079-21969 GCA_964608185.1 uncultured Porticoccus sp.
AGTAATCCAAGTATATTATTTATTCCAAATCCAAATCAACCAATTGAAAGTTGCTTTGATCGGAATTCTGAGGACTTAGAGAACCCATCTGAAATATACAAAGAGGTAACATCAGAGTTTCTGCTGGCGAAACTTGAAAATAACGATGCTATGGGGTTCGCAATATCAACGCTATTAACTTTTTTAGATAATGATCTTGATGTACTTCAAAAGTTATTGATAAAACTTTTAGGCGATCGAGGCCAAAGTATTGCGCACCTTTATCAAACTCAAAAGGGCAGAGCTTATCTAGAAAGCTCACTCATCGAGGTAGTAGAAGAAACACTATCAGCTACGAGCTTAATACTGAAACCCTATGAGTCTGAATTAATCGAATTAGTCAACTATGCTGCTACTAATTTATCATTAACAAACGACATGAATACTGATATATCATCCTGCATAGGTTTAACGAAACTTCCAGAAGTAACATCATCTAAACACCGACAATGGCTAGGATTGATTGCATTGCTTCTCACAGGAGAAGAAAAGACATGGAGAAAAGGAATAAACAAAACAATAGGTTTTCCTACCTCAATAGAGTCCATTGAGGATCAACAAGAAGCTAGAAATCAAGCGAAATTAAAAAAAGAATCTCTTAGCTGTCTCATTGATAGACTGAAAGCTGTTCCTGAACTTCATGAGGCGCTATGTGAAGCAATACTTCTCCCGCCTTCTTGTTATGATGACGATCAATGGGAGATTCTTAATGCGCTCTCATCGGTACTTCCGATGCTTAGCGCTCACCTAACACTAGCTCTGCAAAAAAAACAAGTATGCGATTATCCTGAGGTCACCCTAGCTGCCTTGCGGGCACTAGGAACAGAAGAAGCGCCAACGGAACTTGCACTTAAATTAGACTACTCAATAAAACATATTTTAATGGATGAGTTTCAAGATACCTCCTCATTACAATTTGATCTACTAAAAAGATTAACTAGTGAATGGTGCCCTAATGATGACAGAAGTTTGTTTATCGTTGGAGACCCGATGCAGTGTCTTTACACCTGGCGTGGAGCTAATGTAGGGCAATTTATACAGGCAAGAACTTTACCAATAGGAAATATACAACTTGAAGCCCTAGATCTACAAATAAATTTCAGATCACAGCCTGGAATAATCAAGTGGGTTAATCATGCTTTTAAAAGCGCTTTTCCTGACAAAGATGACATAAGTCGAGGGTCTATAAGATACAACCCTTCGACCGCAAATATACAAGAAATTCCGATAAAAACTGAACAAAGTCACCAAGCAGTCACTATTGATGAATTTATTGGCTATGAGGGAGCGGACGATTCAAAAATTTTAGAAGCTAGTCATATAACCTCTTTAGTTTGCAAAGCAAAAGAGAGGGACTCTGAAGGATCTATCGCAATTTTAACTCGCTCTCGAAATTCACTCTCCTACATCATATCATCACTGCAAAAGGCCGGCCTTAGCTGGCAAGCTACAGAAATGGACTCTTTGAGTAACCGGATGCCTGTTGTTGACTTAAAGTCTCTCACCAGAGCCATGATCTCCCCTGCTGATCGAGTTGCTTGGTTGTCTATTATGCGTGCACCATGGTGTGGACTGGATCTTAATGATCTATTTTTAATAGCTAACCATAAAGCCCCTAAAAAAAATAAACCATTACGAGTCGAATCCTTTCCTTTAGTCATGTCAAATGTATTTGAATATTCTGAAATTCCAGGTATTTCAAAAGAAGGGAAACAGATACTTCATCGGTGTAGCGCTGTTCTTAAAAAAGGCTGGAGGCAGCGCTATAGAAAACCTTTTAGGGTATGGATAGAGAGTATATGGATTGAACTGGGTGGCATCAATTCGCTAGCATCAAGCAAAGATTTTGAT
>CAZSMR010000004.1:21979-53174 GCA_964608185.1 uncultured Porticoccus sp.
ATTGTTGTGGGCAGTACTTTGATTTATTAGAACAGCACGAAAAAAATGGTCAGATTTCTGACTGGGCAGTATTTGAGAATTCCTTAAAAAATATTTACACAAGACCTAGCCAGCAATCTGACCCAAACTTACATATTATGACTATTCATAAAGCAAAAGGGCTAGAATTTGACACAGTAATAATACCTAGCTTAAACAGACCGTCTGGCAACGATAGTGAATCGCTAATACTATGGCATGAAAGATCTAACAAAAAAGGTAAGACTCGCCTGATCATCGGACCAAAACATAAAACTGGAAAAGGCAAAGATCCCCTATTTGAATATCTGAAGAAAGAAAAAAAGTTAGGGGCGCAGCTTGAAACATTAAGAACAATTTACGTCGGGGCAACTCGAGCTGTTAAACAACTTCATTTAACCTACACCATAAACATCAAAAAAGATTCAAAAGAAAAGCCGAAGCCATTAAAGAACACCCTCCTAAGTGCTCTTGCTGGTAACAATTATCTTGAAGACTATTTCAAGACCATTTCATCAGCATCCTTTCACAGTCATATCTCAAAACCTATAAGTGAGAATAAAACTGATGGAGCTGGTCTAAGCTGCTTATCCTATATTAACAGGCTTCCTGCTGACTGGAAAACAACAGCTATATACAGCCAAAGTGAAACTTCTCTAAAAAACATTAATAAAGAGTTCGATGTCGATAAACTAGAATTCTTTACATTGAATAGTACTATTGCTCGGCATACCGGTACTGTCCTTCATCGTATATTGCGACAACTTGTAGTTAATGGCATCAACTGCTGGGATGCAAATAGAATTCACAATCAAACATCTTTCTGGCGATCTCAACTGCAAAATCTTGGTCTAATAAACTACGATCAGCCACTAGATTTGCTAAAACGAGCCGTTTTAGGTTGTCTTAAAGATAAAGATAATCATTGGATTTTTGAGTCTACTCATAAGGAGAGTAAGTGTGAATTCGCTATTGGCTACCAGTCGTCAAGAGACAGCAAACCTAAAACCTCTATCATAGATCGCTGCTTTATCTTAAATAAAGAGCAATGGATCATTGATTACAAGTCGACCGAGCCTCAAAAAAATGAGAGTTTGGATGTTTTTTTGAAGCGTGAAACACTACAGTATCAAGGACAACTTAAGCACTACGCAAGTCTACTCAATAAAATGAATGGCTTGCCTTCGAGAAAAGCATTATATTTTCCATTGATTCAGCACCTGGAAGAAATCTAATCAAATTATTTTTAAAGATATTACCTTAGAATTAAAGCATCACATAAAAAAACACCCAAGATCTCTTTTTATAAATATCTTAAAAGTATTTTAGAATTTTCTCCTATGCCCCATATGTAAGTTTTACTGTAGAATAGCGTAATTGAGAAATTAGCTGGTATTAAATGAAATGATAAAAGCTGTCGATAATATCAATATTAAATCACAGGAGATATTGATAACGCCTAAGGCCCTAAAAGATAAGATAAAGCTTACTGCTATTGCACTAAAAACAATAATGGATGGCCGAAATTCTATTGAAAATATTCTTGGTAGAAAAGATCACAGAATATTTATTGTCGTAGGGCCCTGCTCTATTCATGATGTTGATGCAGCAATGGATTATGCTGAGCGACTAAAAGATTTAGCTAAAGAAGTTTCTGATACTCTATGCTTAGTAATGAGAGTCTATTTTGAAAAACCTAGAACTACTACGGGCTGGAAAGGACTCATTAATGATCCTTACCTTAATGATTCCTTTAAAATCACCGAAGGACTTCATATAGGCAGGCAGCTGCTAATGGATATAGCAGAACTAGGGCTACCTACGGCTACAGAAGCTCTTGATCCGATATCACCTCAATATATGCATGATTTGATTTCATGGGCAGCTGTAGGCGCTCGAACGACAGAATCACAGACACACCGAGAAATGGCTTCGGGTCTCTCTTCAGCCGTAGGATTCAAAAATGGCACTGACGGAGGCCTAACAGTTGCAATTAATGCCCTGAAGTCTGTAGCTAGTCCGCATAGATTTTTGGGAGTTAATGCTGAAGGTAGTGTATCGGTCATAACAACGGCGGGAAACTCTTACTCTCACGTAGTTCTTCGTGGTGGCGACGGAAAACCTAATTATGACTCAGTCAGTATAACTAATACAGAGGAAAGGCTAAGATCGTCAGGAATATCAGAAAACATCATGGTGGATTGCAGCCATGCTAATTCTAATAAAAATCATGAACTTCAATCTTTGGTGGTAGAAAATGTGACTGATCAAATTCTTGAGGGAAACCAGTCGATCGTTGGGCTTATGATCGAAAGTAATATTCACGCTGGAAATCAAAGCATAACCGCTGATATAAAAGATCTAAAATATGGGGTATCCATTACTGATTCCTGTATAGATTGGAAAACGACGGAGAAGACGATCCGTGCAATGCATAAAAAACTTAAAGGCACGCTCGTGAATAGGCAGTCAAAAAAGTCATAGGCTGCCTAGATTAAAGGGTTACATGTAAGCCTTACTTTTGTCTGTATGGTCTGTTACATCTTTAATACCTTTAAGCTCAGGAATTTTTTCCAACATAGTTTTTTGCACGCCCTCCTTTAAAGTAACATCTGCTGATCCGCAGCCTTGGCATCCACCACCAAATCTAAGAATTGCAATACCATCTACAACTTCTTCAAGAGTAATATTTCCACCGTGCGCTGCTAATCCAGGATTAATGTCATCATATAAAACATAATTTATCTTATCTTCGATCGCGCTATCGTCGCTAATATTAGGCATACGAGAATTTGGGGCTCTTATTGTGAGCTGCCCTCCAAACTTATCATCAGAATAATCAACTTTTGCATCTTCTAAGAAAGGTAAACTTCTTTGTCCAAAATGAGCCTTAAAATCAGGAAAATTTATTACAGTATCGTCTTCTTTTTCTTCTCCAGGGCGACAATATGCAATACAGGTTTCAGCTTTCGGAGTTCCGGGATCAGAGACAAATATACGAATCCCGATACCTTCTGTATCCTGCTTTCCAAGCAGTTCTGCAAGATATTTTTGTGCAGACTCTGTAATGTCAATATTCGTCATATAGCCCCTTAGAATTATCTTTCTTTTCCGTACAATCATCCAAGATCTTATTTCGTTACTTTAGCACTCTTGAGCTATATCGACAATCAAGCACCTTCATTTGATATCTTATTTTAATACCTATATCAAAATATTTTGATATAGGTATATTGATGTGATAAAATAAATTAAATATTTTTAAACCTCAAACGCAAAAGACTATGGATAAAAACTTGAATAATCGTGACATCCGTATCAAAAATTTATATACAGAAGCCTCCCGTCGAATCTTGATTCTTGATGGCGCAATGGGGACGATGATTCAAAGACATAATTTCAGTGAAACTGACTATAGAGGTGAGCGTTTCAAGAATTTTGATAGAGATGTGGCAGGTAATAATGATCTTTTATCGATAACTCAACCAGAAACAATTAAGGATATACATCTCGGATATTTGAAATCTGGCGCAGATATTGTAGAAACTAATACGTTTAACTCTACTTCTATATCTCTAGCAGACTACGGAATGGAAGACCTAGTCTATGAGCTTAATAAAGCTGGAGCAGAGCTTGCGAGAGAAGCGTGCGATAAAATTTCTACACCTGAAAAACCAAGATGGGTAGCGGGAGTTCTAGGTCCGACTAGCCGAACATTATCGATATCGCCAGATGTTAACGATCCAGCTGCTCGAAATACAAATTTTGACGAATTGGTAGATACATATATCGATGCTACTAAAGCATTGATAGAAGGTGGTAGCGATATTATTTTAATAGAAACAATTTTTGACACCTTGAATGCTAAGGCGGCAATTTTTGCAGTTAAATCAGCCTTTGAAGAACTAGGTGTTGAATTACCAATCATGATTTCTGGTACTATTACAGATGCAAGCGGCAGAACCCTTTCGGGACAAACTCCTGAAGCTTTTTGGAATTCAGTCTCCCATGCAAAGCCATTTTCTATAGGCTTAAACTGTGCCTTAGGGGCAAAAGAGCTTCGTCCGCATATAGAAGAACTGTCACGTATTTCTAATACCTTTGTGAGTGCTCACCCAAATGCCGGACTTCCAAATGAATTTGGAGAGTACGATGAAACACCAGTAGAAACGAGCGCAATTGTTACTGAATTTGCTGAAAGTGGTTTTATTAATATAATTGGTGGATGTTGCGGTACAACACCAGAACATATTGAAGAAATAGCTATCAGCGTCAAAAAATTCAAACCAAGGTCAATTCCAATAATCAAGCCTGCATGTCGCTTATCAGGACTAGAAGCTTATACTATTTCTCAAGATTCATTATTTGTGAACGTAGGTGAACGTTGCAATGTAACGGGTTCTGCTCGATTCAAAAAATTGATACTGGATGGTAAATATGAAGAGGCTTTAGTAGTAGCCCGCCTACAAGTAGAAGATGGCGCGCAAATTATTGACATCAATATGGATGAAGGGATGTTAGACGCTGTTGAAGCTATGACTACTTTTACAAAATTGATTGCATCTGAACCAGATATATCAAAAATTCCACTAATGATTGATTCCTCTAAATGGCACGTCATTGAGTCTGGGTTAAAGTGGGTACAAGGAAAATGTATTGTAAATTCTATTAGTCTTAAGGAGGGCGAAGAAACTTTTATAAAGCAAGCTAAATTGTGCCAAAAGTACGGAGCAGCGGTAGTTGTCATGGCTTTCGATACCAAAGGTCAAGCTGATAGTCTAGAGAGAAGAAAGGAAATTTGCGGTCGAAGCTATAATATCCTAGTAGATGAAGTTGGTTTTAGCCCTGAAGATATAATCTTTGATCCAAACATATTTGCGGTTGCTACAGGTATAGAAGAGCATAATAATTATGCAGTCGATTTCATTGAAAGTACTCGCTGGATAAAAGAAAACTTACCTCTTGCACTTATTTCTGGTGGTGTAAGCAATGTTTCATTTTCATTTCGTGGAAATAATCCGGTAAGAGAAGCCGTACATTCAGTATTTCTTCTTTATGCAATTCGTGCAGGACTAAGTATGGGCATCGTGAATGCAGGGCAACTTTCTGTATACAGCGAGATACCAAAAGAGCTTCGTGAGAAAGTAGAGGCTGTTATTCTCAATGTTTCACCTGAAGGTACCGAAAATTTAGTATCTATCGCTCAAGATTATCATATCGATGGCCCTAAAAAAGACAATAAAGCTGATCTAGAATGGCGATCATGGCCAATTGAAAAACGTCTTGAACATGCACTTGTAAAGGGAATAACTACTTACATAATAGAAGATACAGAAGAATGCAGACTTAACACTAAGCGGCCGCTTCATGTCATTGAAGGCCCTTTAATGGATGGAATGAACGTAGTAGGCGACTTATTTGGTGCAGGTAAAATGTTTCTCCCTCAAGTCGTAAAATCCGCTCGTGTAATGAAACAGTCTGTTGCTCACCTCCAGCCTTTTATTGAGCAAGAAAAAGGAGAAAAGGCGCAGTATAACGGAAAAATATTAATGGCAACCGTTAAAGGTGATGTGCATGATATCGGCAAAAATATCGTCGGAGTTGTTCTTGGTTGTAATAATTATGAAGTAATTGATCTTGGTGTTATGGTTTCAGCAGAAAAGATCATTGAAGTTGCTGTACAAGAGAAAGTAGATATTATTGGATTATCAGGTCTCATCACGCCCTCCTTAGACGAAATGGTCCATATAGCTAGCGAACTAGAACGACAAAAATTAAATTTTCCTCTATTGATTGGTGGTGCGACAACCTCAAAAGCACATACGGCCGTAAAGATAGACCCTGGTTATCATCATAATCAGACGATTTACGTTGCTGATGCTTCGAGAGCAGTAGGAGTTGCAGGAAAGCTTCTCAATAAGGAGGAGAAGGATGCCTACATCGCAGGCATTCAGCTTGATTATGAGCAAGTTAGAGCTAGAATGTCTAATCGTCGGCCAAGAAATAACTCACTCACTTATGATGAAGCTAAAGAGGCTCGACGTAAGATAAATTGGAAGGGCTATATACCACCTATTCCTAAAACTCTTGGTGTTAATATTTTAGAGGATTATCCACTAGAATCTTTATTGGATACGATTGACTGGACTCCATTTTTCATTACATGGGATCTTGCAGGGAAATACCCAAAAATACTTAGTGATGAGGTTGTGGGTCAAGTTGCCACAGATTTGTTTAATGACGCACAGGTAATGCTTAAAGAACTAATTAAAGAGAAAAAAATCAAGGCATCTGCTGTATTTGGATTATGGCCGGCTAATACAATAAATCATGATGATATTGAGGTTTACTCAAATCAATCTAGAACCGAGGTCAACGCTGTGCTTCATACTATTAGACAGCAGTCATCTAAAAATAATGATGTTACAGAGATGCTTTCTTTGGGAGATTTTATTGCGCCCAAGGAGACTAATATAAGTGACTACATAGGTGGATTTGCGGTTACAACTGGCATAGGTGTTGAAGACCTAGCAGCTGAGTATGAGGCAAAAGGTGATGATTACAATAGTATTATGATTAAAGCGCTAGCAGATCGGCTAGCAGAAGCATTTGCAGAGCACTTGCACACAAGAATTAGAAAAGAATTCTGGGGATACTCTGTAGACGAAAATTTTGATAATGAAGCTCTTATAAAAGAAAAATATCAAGGAATAAGACCAGCTCCCGGTTATCCATCTTGTCCGGATCATACAGAAAAAGAACAATTATTTAATTTACTGAATGTGGATCAGAATATAGGTATTAACCTAACTGAAAGTTTTGCTATGAGACCAGCTGCTTCAGTCAGTGGATGGTATTTTTCTCACCCTGAATCAAAATATTTTAATGTAGGAAAAATAAACCAAGATCAACTAGAAAGCCTAGCAAACAGAAAAGGATTGCCTTTACCGGAAATGAAGAGATGGCTGAGGCCTAACTTATAACTAGGAACGATAAACATGCAAGAGGAGGTCGATGAAAATGATTCAAAACCTAGGTTCTGGACTATTGTAGCTAGTACTCTGGCAGCATTTATTGGAGTACAGAGTAATAGCAACAGGATTAGGGATTTTAAGTATGGAAATATATATAGTTTTATTATAGCGGGAATTATATTTACTATATTTTTTATTATTTGTGTTGTTTCTATTGTGCAAGCAGTACTAAATAACTCTGGATTTCAATGAAAACAAAGTTGATGAGTTAAAGAATTCTCTGAAATTACTTAATATAAATGAAAAAATTCAACCTAAATCAAATAATTTTAGTGGTTACTGAGCCAGAAAATGATTGTCACAACGAAAATGCATGCGAATCCAACAGCGGCAATAGCATCCACAGCACTGTTATCTTTTTTGTCTAACTTACTATTGACGATTTCTTCTGGCATATCAGCAGTCTCATTTCTCGTTCAATTATATCTTTTATATATTTACTCAGTATATTGATTATAGCAATGTCGTTTCCTGTTGTCCCCATTCCTTCTTAATATATCAAGGTTCATTCGATTACATAAATAAGATATAGAATATACTTTGAATCATAATTTAGAATTATTATTATTTGGATAGTCCTAAAATACAGCATTTCTCTCTAAAACTAACTGTTTTCTATTATTTTTACTGCCAATAATGGATAATAAGCTACCGAAAAAACTATTTATCCTGTAAATATTTATGTATATATACAACGATCAAGACCAAAAAATTATTGAGCAGCGTGTTTCTCAATTTAAAAATCAGACCGATCGCTATTTAGCTGGTGAGCTTACTAACGATGAGTTTCTTCCTTTGCGCCTACAAAACGGTTTATACATCCAGCGTCTTGCGCCAATGTTGCGTATTGCAGTTCCTTATGGCCTGTTGAATTCAACCCAATTAAGAAAGTTAGCTCATATTACGAGGCTTTATGATAAAGGTTATTGTCATGTCACTACTCGCCAGAACATTCAGCTCAACTGGCCTAAACTAGAAGACGTACCAAAAATACTAGCAGAACTTGCTGAGGTTCAGATGCATGCAGTACAAACTAGCGGAAATTGTATACGCAATACTACGTCCGATCAGTTTGCAGGAGTATCTAAAGATGAACTAGAAGATCCGCGTCCATGGTGTGAAATCATAAGACAATGGTCTACATTTCATCCAGAATTTGCATTCCTCCCACGTAAATTTAAAATTGCCGTGTGTGGTACTGAAGGAGATAGAGCGGCGATACAGGTACATGACATAGGAATTCAGATTGTAAAAAATATATCTAATGAGCTAGGTTTTAAGATACTAGTAGGTGGCGGGCTTGGTCGCACGCCTGTTATTGGTTCAGTTATCCGCGAGTTTTTGCCTCAAGAAGATCTACTAACTTACCTTGATGCCATCCTGAGAGTCTATAATCGTCACGGAAATAGGTCTAACAAATATAAAGCTAGGATAAAGATCTTAGTGAAAGCTTGGACACCAGAAGTTTTTGCGCAAGAAGTAGAGGACGAATGGGATTATACCAAAGATACTCTTGGAAAATTGACCGGTGAAGAGATCAATAGGGTTAAAGAATTTTTCACTCAACCACCTTACGAGCCTCTTGATGGTAAAAACCTAGATAAAGAATTATTAGCGTCAGCAAAAGAGAGTATCGCTTTTGGTAAATGGCTCAAAAGAAATGTTAGGGAACATAAAATAGAGGGTTATGTTTCCGTTACATTATCGTTAAAGCCAACTGGCGTTGCACCTGGTGATCTAACAGACACTCAGCTGGAAGCAATTGCAAAATTGGCAGATGAATTCTCATTCAGTGAAGTTAGAGCAACACATAATCAAAATATAGTGCTAGCTGATGTTAATAAATCCAATCTATTTGAGTTGTGGAAAAAAGCAAAAATCGGTGGTTTCGCTACCCCAAATATTGACACACTTACAGATATGATCTGTTGTCCTGGAGGGGATTTTTGCTCTTTAGCCAACGCAAAATCTATACCCATAGCTGAATCTATCCAGAGAAAGTTCGATGATATTGATTATGTTTATGATTTAGGCAATCTTTCGCTAAATATATCCGGTTGTATGAATGCTTGTGGACACAACCATGTAGGCAATATAGGCATACTAGGAGTCGATAAAAAAGGGGCGGAGTTTTATCAAATTCAATTAGGCGGTAGCTCTGGTATCGATGCCTCTTTAGCAAAAGTCTTAGGGCCATCGTTTGGTGAAAGCGAGGTTCCTGGTGTTATTGAAAAAATCCTTGATACTTATATTCAACAACGAAAAGGTGACGAGTTATTCATAGATACCTATCGTCGTATTGGGCCTGATCCTTTTAAGGATAGCGTTTATCCTAAAAACATAGCGATATCTGATACTCGCAGTAAGAAAGGTGCCTAGTTATGCCTAAAATTATTAAAGGTACTGAGGTAGCAGACGATCCTTGGATCATAATAGAGAAGGGATTTGAAGGCGAACTTCCTGCAGATCCACTTCTTTTATTGCCTATGCAATATTGGTTGGATAATAGAGACAAATTAAATCTTACAGTGACTGGAATATGGATTGATAGTGATGAGTCAGTAGAGCTGATAGGGCATGAAGCCAACTTATTTCCCCTAATAGCTGTAAATTTTCCAGTTTTTACAGATGGTAGGGGATTTTCAATTGGTAGGTTACTAAAAGAGCGGTATGAATTCACTGGCCAGCTTAGAGCTATAGGAAGCCCAATCCAGGATCAATTGTTTTATCTTATGAGATGCGGATTCACATCTTTTGACCTAAAAGATGGTATTGACCTAGAGTCCGCACTTTCGTCGCTGAATGATTTTGATGAGAGCTATCAAGGAGCAATTGTACCTCCTGAGCCACTATTTATTCGTAATTCTTTAAAAAAATAACTAGTAACTTATTATTTTTAACAAATTTAAAAACTTTTAGTAACTTATAGATCTATTTTGGTATCCTGTAATTACACACATGTCGCACTAATTACTTTTTATGTAGCCATAGGAAAATGAGGATCGGTATGAATGAGGCCGTATTTCAATCATTTTTTTTTATTTTTACGGGATCGGCGATAATTGCAACAATAGCAATTTATGGGCGACAGCCTCTTCTTGTCAGCTATATTTTTCTGGGTGCATTAATTGGACCATTTGGCTTCGGCTGGGTTCCAGATATAAATCTTCTATCAGAGATTTCAGAAATTGGTATCATTTTCCTTTTGTTTCTTCTTGGCCTTGATCTTCAGCCTCAATCTTTGCTCTCGGCATTAAAAAAAGTCACTGTTGTAACATTTATAAGTTCAATTATATTTGCACTCATTGGCTACTTTGTAGCTTATCTATTTAACTATTCCCCAATAGAATGTCTAGTTATTGGTGCTGCTATGATGTTCTCAAGTACCCTTGTCTGCATCAAGTTACTTCCGACAACAATCTTGCATCATAAGCATGTCGGTGAAATGATCACTGGATTATTATTAATGCAAGATTTTCTGGCTATCTTTGTTTTATTGGTTCTTTTAAGTAGTACTAGCGGTCAAGTTAATTTAACAGAAATTGGGGTAACTCTTTTAACGCTTCCTTTACTTGTTTTCTTCGCCTGGGCTTTTGTAAAACTAGTGCTATTAAAACTAATTGCTAGGTTCGACCAAATGGGCGAGTATATTTTTCTCCTGTCAATTGGATGGTGCATAGGATTGTCTGAAGCATCAGAATTACTAGGCTTATCAAGAGAAATTGGGGCATTTATAGCTGGTATAACTATTGCCTCTAGTCCCATTTCTCAACACATAGCCTTAACGCTAAAACCTCTTCGTGATTTTTTTCTAATAATGTTCTTCTTTTCTATAGGGGCTGGCTTTAACCTTAAATTTTTACCAGAGATTGGTACAGCAGCTTTAGTGCTAGCCATTACTATGCTTGTGGTAAAGCCAATCGTTTTCAGATTCCTGCTAGAAAAACAAAGTGAGAAAAAAAATCTTGCATGGGATATAGGGTTTCGTCTGGGACAAAACAGTGAGTTCTCCCTCCTCATAGCATACGTAGCATATAAAGCATCTATAATTAGCGGCTTAGCATCACATCTGATTCAAGCTACAGCAATTTTCACATTCCTGATCTCAAGTTATATTGTCATTTACAACTTTCCTAACCCTATTGCCACTAACAAAAAACTAAGGCGAGACTGACTTTTTTTAAACAGCAAACTACAATCATTACCTATAAGACACACTATCGTCTAATTAACTGGTAACTAAATATTTATGAGTATAAAAGATCTTCTAAATAAACGTATTAAAGCAGCCATGAATGATGTGGGCGTACCCAGCAAATGCTCTCCTAGCATATCCGAGAGCATCAGGCCTGAATTTGGAGATTTTCAAGCCAACGGCGTAATGGCTGCGGCCAAAGTGATGGGTTCTAACCCACGTCAAGTTGCATTAGATGTTATAGCTAAACTTGATCTTAAGGGAATAGCTGAAAAAATAGAAATTGCTGGCCCTGGCTTTATAAATATTCATCTATCTAATGACTTTTTAACCGAAAGCATAATGAAGCTGAGTGTTGACAAAGCTTTAGGTATTCGTAAGGTTCAGCCGCAAAAAATTGTTATTGATTACTCTTCACCAAATCTTGCTAAAGAAATGCATGTTGGACATCTTCGCAGTACCATTATTGGTGATTCTGTAGCACGCACCCTAGAATTCTTAGGTCACAATGTGATCAGGCAAAATCATATGGGTGACTGGGGAACTCAGTTTGGTATGCTTATTGCAGAACTGGAAGATGAGCAAAGTACTAAGGAAAAACATAGTTTGCTCCTAGGTGATCTCGAGATATTTTATCAGCGATCAAAGAAGCATTTTGATAGAGATATAAATTTCGCTAACAAAGCTAGAGATTATGTTGTAAAACTCCAATCGGGAGACGAACATTGTCTGGGTCTTTGGAAAAATTTTATTGCTATATCCATAGCCCATATTGAGTCTATTTATCAGGATTTAAATGTAACGTTAAAAACATCTGATATTAAACCCGAGAGCTCATACAATGAAGATCTTGGAAAAATACTCGCTGATTTAAAAGATAAAAATCTTGCAGTTGAAGATCAGGGGGCTCAAGTAGTTTTTCTAAGTGAGCTATCAGATAAAAAAGGTACTCCAAGTGCTGTAATTATCGAAAAGTCAGGAGGAGGATTTTTATATGCGACAACCGATTTAGCAGCATTGCGTTATCGAAACGATAACCTAAAGCCAGATAGAATTTTATACTTTATAGATGCACGCCAATCTCTCCATATGAAACAGGTATTTGTTTTAGCAAAAAAAGCTGAATTTGTTGATAAAAATATATCTCTTGAGCATCATGCATTTGGAACCATGATGAGTAAAGATGGTAAGCCTTTTAAAACGCGCACAGGTGGCACAATCAAACTAAGCGAATTACTTAAGGAGGCTACTGAAAGGGCAACTGCTTTAGTAAAAACAAAAAATCCAGGCTTGCCAAAAGATGAGGTCACCAGTATTGCTAAAAAACTAGGTATCGGCGCAGTGAAATATGCAGATCTTAGTAAAACTCGAACCAACGATTATATTTTTAATTGGGATTCTATGCTTTGCTTCGAAGGAAACACAGCACCTTATCTTCAATATGCTTATACAAGAATTTATAGTTTGTTCGAGAAAGCTTCTATTCAACCGAACGACATTAATAAAAATATAGATATATGTACTGTATTTGAGAGAAATCTGGTATTAAGTCTGCTTCATTTTGGCGAAACGTTAGATCAGGTTGCCGCACAAGGATATCCACATATTTTATGCAACTATCTTTATAACTTAGCCAGCTCATATATGGTTTTTTACGAAAACTGTCCAGTATTCAAGGAAAATATTCCACTAGAAACAAGGGATAGTCGTTTGATGTTATCTAGAATTACATCGCAAATTTTAGAGAAAGGACTTAGTTTACTGGGCATAGAAGTTATGAAAAAAATGTAACTTGATATTTTAAGGTAACTACTGGTATCCAAAAAAATTCATATAAAATCCTTACTTTCTTTTTTTAACATGTTTCATTAATCTTCTTTTCTTTGATACCTGCCTACTTGTTAGTTTATTTTTTTTCCCCTCATAAGGATTTTCACCAGATCTATATTCAATTTTAACTGGCGTACCGTGAAGCTCGAGCACCCTGGAAAAAGTTTTCTCTAAATAGCGAGAATAGTGTCTTGGTATCTCATTTAGCTGATTACCATGAATAACTATAATTGGCGGATTCTTTCCTCCTGCATGAGCATAACGAAGCTTAATTCGTCTTCCTCTTACTAAAGGAGGCTGGTGATGAGCGACTGCATCTTGAAGAATTAATGTTAATTTATTAGTACTTAGTTTATCTGTTGCTGATGCATAAGATTTTTCTATTGACTGATACAGATTTCCTACACCTGTTCCGTGTAAAGCAGAAATAAAATGCATATCGGCAAATTCTACAAAATGTAATCGGCGGTCTAAATCAGCTTTCACGCGCTCCTTACTATAATCATCGAGGCCATCCCATTTATTTACTGCTAAAACTAACGCTCGACCTGCATTAACAATTGTTCCCATTAAGTGCATATCTTGGTCGACTAAGCCGACGTGTGCGTCAACAAGCAAAATGACGACATTGGCATCGTCTATTGACTGTAAAGTTTTAACGATTGAAAATTTTTCCACCGTTAGTGAAATATTTTTGCGCTTTCGGATACCGGCAGTATCAATCAGAGTATATTTTTTATCTTTTCTTTCATATTCAATATATATACTATCTCTCGTTGTTCCAGGTTCATCAAAAACTACAACTCGTTCTTCCCCTAAAATTCTATTTACCAGTGTAGACTTTCCAACATTAGGTCTCCCTACAATAGCTATTTTTATACCATGCTCTTGATTTTCTTCTTTGCTTAAATCAATTTCAGGAAACGGCTCTAAAACATCCTCCATTAAGTTCTTCACCCCACGTCCATGGGTAGCTGTAGTCGGGTAGACATTCCTAAGGCCTAATTCAAAAAATTCTGCAGAGGCTATATCTGGATTTACGCCATCTATCTTATTGGCAACTAAATATACTAAGCACTCTTCTTCTCTCAAATACTTAGCTAGCTGGATATCTACTGGTGTTAGTCCGGTTCTGCTGTCCACAATGAATAAAACTGCGTCAGCTTCTTTCATAGCCAGCATAGATTGCTCAGCCATAACAAAATCAATACCCTCATCTGTTCCAGTAATACCACCCGTATCTATAAGCATAAATCTTCTTCCGAACATATCTCCTTCTCCGTATTTACGGTCACGAGTCAATCCAGGATAATTAGCCACAAGAGCATCCCGAGTCTTTGTTAGTCGGTTGAATAAAGTTGATTTTCCTACATTTGGACGGCCTACTAAGGCGAACACTGGGATCATTTGTTTAGGTCCATAAATATATTTTTACAGCATCATTATGAGCTTTTCTAGCTAGTCTCATAATGAATGACAAAAAAATAGAAACAAAAAAACGCTTATAGAATTGACAGCAGAATTCTACAGGAAAAGATGATTAATTATATTATAAAAACTTATAGGCACTTATAGCGCCATTATTGTCCAGCGCATACAAGATATCGCCATCAACAATTAAAGGAGCACTTACCCCGCTGCCATCTACTTTAATTCGACCTAAGAAATCTCCATCTTTTTCAGATAAAATATGTAGATAGCCCTCATAATCTGCCACAAGTAAATATCCCGCAGCTACCGAAGGAGGGCCTAAATTTCTATGTCTCAGGTACTTATTAGTCCATACAACAGACCCGCTACCTTGATCTATAGCAACGATATCATCGTTTGTTTCAACAATATATACGTGATCTTCTCCGCTAGCAGGTCCAAGAACAGTATCAGCATCTTGATACCATAAAGCTTTTCCAGTTTTAGTGATTGCTCCGATTCTGCCTTGATGACTCGCGGCATAAACAATATCTTCAACCAAGAGCGGATCCCCATCGATATCTACCATTCTTTCTAATTCTCCGCGTCCTTGGGGAACTCCTATTCGGTTCTCCCAAATCGTATCTCCTGTAGCGGCAGAAAACACATAAAGCTTTCCTGTAGAGAAACCAACAACGGCAACATTTCCTTTGACCACAGGGTTACTTGTTCCTCGGAGAGACAGCACTGGAACTTCAACCTCATGTTGCCAGCGAACTGAACCATTTTGTGCGTCTAGGCCGTATACTCGACCATCTTGTGTCTGAACAACAGCAATATCTCCATTTCCAGAGGGTGCAGAAAGAATTTCACTTGATGTTTGTACTTGCCAATTTATAACTCCGTTGCTTGCATCAAGTGCAATGACATCTCCATCGGAACTGCCAACAAAAATTTGCTCACCCCCAATACCTACTCCTCCTCCAAGAGAAAGCCCTAAATCTATCTTCCAAATTATTTGACCAGAATCGGATTTAATAGAAGCTACAAGACCGTTTTTATCGGCAACATAGATTATATTTTTTGATAAAACTGGCTTAAAACCACCACCGACAGATTCGTAATCACCCACCACGTCAGATGACCAAAGTTTGACTGGATTTATTATCTTTTCTACATCAAATAATTTAGAGGGCTTAGCTTTTCCTGATTTTTTTTTCTCATCTTCAGGATGCTCATAGCCTGGAACTAGATCCTCTACAGTATCCCATTGCTCTTGTGCTGCAGACCATAGGCCTGTAACGCAACCTGATAAGATAATTGCAGCTGAAATGAGTAGGCCTATCCTTATCAATTCTCTTCTCCAGATAATTTTTTATCTTGCTTTTGATTGGGCAGAGGTGTCACCTGATTAAGCTTTAATTTAAGAGCTCCTATATGAGGGCTATCGTGATCTTGAGACTGCACTAGTGCTAATAAATACGAATCATAGGCTGCTATTGTGTCTTTTTTTAGCATATGAAAATCACCTTGGGCTTCCGAATAAGCTGAAGCCATAGTTTTCGGATTTACATCGCTTATAATTGATTGGGCGAGATCTATATTTCCTCGAGATGCCTCTACTCTTGCTAATCGAAGCTTTACGATTAACCCTAAACTTTCATCTGAGTGATCTAAAGCCCAATTAAGTTCTTGGATAGCAGCATCCAAGTCATTTTTTTCAACATATAATTTTGCCATCAGCAGAGCTGCATAGTTTGCATACTGTGAATTTTCAAAGGAACCCTTAAGTTCAGAAGCAAGATTCTCTACGAGCCCATACTGGGTGGCGCCAAGTTTTTGACCTGATGAAACTAAAGAAATCTCCATCATATCTTGATATTTCGAAGACGCCGTCTCAGATTGCTCTTGTTTATTTTCTTTATAGAAAATAGAACCAAAGTAACCGCCCACTGAAATCGTAATGATAGCGATAGTGATAACTCCGTAATCGCGCCACCATTTTTTTAGGCTCTCTAATTGCTCGTCTTCACTAAGATGTTCTGCCACGCTCATTCCCCATTAGTTAGTTGTTATCACTTTGTCATTTAGTAGTTTTACAAACTCTTTTACCGTTACTAGCATTTTTGGTTTATCCTCACGAAGAAACTTAACTGTTAAACTATTGCTGGCCGCTTCATCCTTACCAAAAATTAAAGCCAGCTTAGCCCCGCTTTTATCAGCTTTTTTCATTCTATTCTTAAGGCTTCCACCCCCACAATGATTCTGTAGCTTCAAAAAAGGACAAGACTCTCTGATATAATGACTTAATTTAAGAGCTCTGGAATCCACATCTCCTTCTGTAATCAGGTAGGCATCTATTTGACGCTCGATACTATCGGGGAACACATCAACCGCGTCAAGAAGTAAGGCCAGTCTCTCTACTCCCATAGCTAAACCTATTGCCGGAGTGCTTTTTCCTCCTAACTGTTCTACTAGAGTGTCGTACCTGCCTCCAGCACAGATTGTTCCTTGTGATCCTAATAGAGTAGTCACCCATTCAAAGACTGTCTTGCCATAATAATCAAGCCCCCTAACTAGTCTTTTATTTACTAAATATGGAATTTTTAATACATCAAGATATGAGCAAAGTTTCTCGAAATGATGACGAGATTCATCATCTATAAAATCATAGAAGTTTGGAGCTCCATCCAATAACGACTGTGTAGTTGGATTTTTACTATCAAGTATTCGCATTGGGTTTGTGTGAATACGTCTACGACTATCATCATCAAGACTATCTCTCTTTTGATCTAGATAGACTACTAAAGCCTTTCGGTAGCTATTTCTAGAATCAATATTTCCAAGTGTATTTAAATGCAGTGTAACTGCCCCCGCTATTCCTAGATCGCTCCATAGTTGCGAAATCATCTGGATTAATTCAACATCTATATCTGGACCATCAAGCCCAAACACCTCTACTCCTATTTGCTGAAACTGCCTCAGGCGACCTTTTTGTGGGCGCTCATGACGAAACATTGGACCTTGATACCATAAACGTTGAATTTGATTAAAGATTAATCCATTTTCTTCACAAGCCCGAACACATCCTGCTGTACCTTCTGGACGCAATGATAAGCTGTCACCATTACGATCATCAAAGGTATACATTTCTTTTTCAACTATATCGGTTACCTCACCGATCGTTCTCTTAAAGAGGTCAGTCGACTCTAAAAGAGGAAATCTTATTTCTCTATAACAATATCGTGATAATAGTGAGGAGATTAAGCGCTCTAAGTACTGCCAGCGCGGCGTATCCTGCGGTAGCAAGTCATTCATTCCTCTAACTGATTGAATTTTTTTCATGAAGACTTCGCTATTAAATTTTCTAAGTGTTCGGATTTTTGATCAGCTTTTGCGCGTATTAGTGCTTCAAGCTCTTCAACTAAGTTATCTTGAGATAATTTTTGGCTAGGCTTACCATCTATATATATTAAGTTATTTGGGGTCCCTCCAGTTAAGCCAATATCTACTTCTTTCGCTTCGCCGGGACCATTTACAATACATCCAATAATCGCAACGTCTAATGGGACCTTTATATCTTCAAGTCGATTTTCAAGTATATTCATTGTATTGATAACATCAAAATTTTGCCTAGAACAACTAGGACAAGCAATAAAATTTATACCTTTACTGCGAATTTTTAAGCTCTTAAGTATATTCCAACCAACTTTAACCTCTTCAACCGGATCAGCAGCAAGTGAGACTCTAACTGTATCTCCTATTCCCTCCATAAGAAGAAAACCAAGACCAATAGAGGATTTTACGGTCCCTCCACGCAGGCCTCCTGCCTCAGTAATACCTATATGTAACGGATTATCAATGATTTTTGCTATTTTTCGATAGGCATCAACCGCCATAAAAATATCGGATGCTTTGAGGCTTAACTTAAAATTATGGAAGTTCATACTATCTAAAATTTCTACATGGCGCATTGCTGATTCTACTAATGCATCCGATGTTGGTTCACCATATTTTTTTTGTAAATCTTTTTCTAGAGAGCCTGCATTCACTCCAATTCGTAAGGGTATATTTAAATCTCGAGCCTTGTCTACTACTGCTTGTACCCGTTTTTCTCTGCCTATATTTCCTGGGTTAATACGCAAACAGTCAACTCCCAAGTCAGCAACCCTAAGGGCTATACGGTAATCAAAATGGATATCAGCCACTAAAGGTACATTGACTTGTTTGCGTATTTTTCCAAAAGCTTCAGCAGCATCCATTGAAGGCACAGAAACTCTAACAATATCAGCACCAGCTTCAGTGATATCTTGTATTTGCTTAACGGTAGCAATGACATCTGTAGTCTCAGTATTTGTCATACTTTGTATTGAGATCGGGGCATCGCCACCAACTGGCACGTCGCCAACCATGATCTGACGAGATACTCTTCGCTTGATGGGTGACTTCATATGCATGGGGATGTTGCCTTTATCATTTTTTAGCTACTCACAAATTTAATGAGTTGCTGTTCATATTTTTGTGTATGCCGCTCTTGTCTTCTAGTTCTGTCGTTTACAGTTCCTGCTAGTTGTCCGCAGGCTGCAGAAATATCCTCTCCTCTCGTCGTTCTGACTGTTACTGTATGGCCTTCCTTTTTAAGGATATCTCTGAATCTATATAAAGCAGTATTTGTTACCCTTTTATAGTCGGATTGATCAAAAGGATTAAATGGTATCAAATTAATTTTGCAGGGCAGGCTCTTTAGTATTTTTGCTAACTCTTGAGCATGTTCATCTCTATCATTAATTTGATCCATTAATGTATATTCTATTGTAATCTTTCTGCGTACATCTGGCATTTTATCAAGATAGCGTTGAGCAGAAGCAAGCAAGCTATCAATTGGATATTTTTTATTTATTGGTACTAACTGGTTACGAAGCTCATCATTGGGTGCATGCAAAGAAATCGCTAAAGAAACATCACTTACCTCTGATAGCTTATCAATCATAGGAACTACTCCAGAGGTGCTTAAGGTTACTCGTCTCTTTGATAAACCATATGCGTTATCGTTAAGCATCAGTCCCATAGCATCAACAACATTATCAAAATTTAAAAGTGGCTCCCCCATACCCATCATAACTACATTGCTGACCACTCTCTTGTTTTTTGCTCCAAATGAGTTAAATGCTTTTGCTGCGATCCACAACTGACCAATAATTTCAGAGGAGCTAAGGTCTCGATTGAATCCCTGTTTTCCCGTAGCACAGAAGCTGCAATCTAAGGCACAGCCTACTTGGGATGAAACACACAGTGTGCCACGGTCCTTTTCTGGAATAAAAACAGCCTCGACACAATCACCACCACTTACCCGTATAATCCATTTGCATGTACCGTCTTTAGATTCATGGTAGCTAACAACCTCAGGAGCTATTATTTCTGCAATAGACTTCATTTTTTGACGAAGATTTTTTGCAAGATTAGTCATTTGGTCAAAGTCGTCAACACCAATCTGATGAATCCACTTTAAAACCTGTGTAGCTCGAAATGGTTTTTCACCAACACTTTCAAAAAACTCTACTAATTTCTCAGGTGAAAGCCCCAAAAGATTAACTTTCTGAGGCTCTGTTATTGATTCCTTATTAGCAATTAATGTCTTCATATCTAGTTAAAAAACCATAAAGTTACATTGGAAACAGCGCCTAGTGTGCACAAATTTCATCATCGCAAAAAAAGTAAGTTATTTCACGTTGAGCAGAAACTGTTGAATCGGAGCCATGTACTGCGTTCGCGTCAATTGAATCAGCAAAGTCAGCTCGTATAGTTCCGCTTTCTGCCTCTTTAGGATTAGTTGCTCCCATCAAGTCGCGATTAGTGATGACTGCATTTTCCCCATGCAGAACCTGAATAACAACTGGCCCTGAAGTCATGAAATCAACTAAATCGTCATAGAATGGACGATCTTTATGCTCAGCATAAAATCCACCAGCTTTTTCTTTCGAAAGATGGACCATTTTTGATGCTATAATTTTTAGGCTAGCTTTTTCAAAACGATCGCATATTTCACCAATTACGTTTTTTTTAACCGCATCGGGTTTAATAATAGAAAGTGTACACTCAATAGCCATTTAATTTATCTCCAGGTAATTTAATTTTTAAATTTTAGGCAATCAGTGCACTTTGTTGCATCTGACTGCGTTACGAAAGGAAAATCAATTTTACTCTTGAATACATTAGGCTACAAGGAGGGAGAGGAAGGGTATTAATATAATAATTAATGTGTGCATATAAAAGATGCATAAGATCAAATTAAAATGAGCTACGCTGAGCTGCTTTATAAATAATTACTTTATTCTATCTCTTCAATCCAAGCAGATTGAACTGCCTCTAGAATTTTTTCACCACAGCGGTCCGGATCGTCATTAAAATCTGGCAAATCAATTACCCATTTTCGTAAGTCAACAAAGTTGATATAACGAGGATCTATATCCTCATATATTTCCGATAGCTCTATCGCAATATCTTGAATATCTGTCCATATTAATGGCATATGAGGCTCCTATTGCTTTTCTGACACCATATTAATAGTATATTTTGGTATCTCAACAACTATATCTGTATCTTTCACAATAACCTGACAGCTTAATCTTGAGTCAGGATCTACTCCCCATGCTTTGTCTAGAAAATCCTCCTCAAGCTCATCAGCTTCACTTAGAGCATCAAAACCCTCTCGTATGTAGACATGACAAGTTGTACATGCAAGAGATAACTCGCATGCATGTTCAATTTCAATATTATTTTTTAGAGCAAGTTCGCATATATTATCCCCAGGCGAAGCTTCTATTACAGCACCCTCAGGACAAAGGTTAGCATCAGGAAGAAATGTCACTTTAGGCATATCAAACCTCGTTCTCCACATCGTCAATATTATAACCTGCTAAGGCTTTTTTTATGCTGGCATTCATCCTTCTTGCAGCAAATTCTTCACTAGCTTTTGAGGTAACCTCCACTTGCTGAGAAATTTTTCGACAATCCTCACTGTTATGAACATTTTTTAATTCTATTAAGGCTGAGTCTAGACAATTGTACTCATCGTCATTGAGTAGTTTTCGGCCGTCTCGTTCAAGTGCAATTAGGAGGTCCTCATATAGCCTTTTCGCGTCAACTTGCTGCTCCCTAAGAGCTCTTAGAAGCATATCTTCTTTTGCGTTCCCATAAGATTCTTGAAGCATTTTAGCAATGTCTTCATCATTTAATCCATACGATGGTTTAACTTCAACAAAAGCCTCTGTGCCACTTGTAATCTCTTTTGCCGATACACTAAGCAATCCATCTGCATCAACCTGAAAACTAACAAGTATTTTCGCAGCTCCAGCAGCTAATGCTGGTATACCTCTTAGCTCGAAACGTGCAAGCGAACGACAATCAGTTATCAGCTCGCGCTCGCCCTGTAAGACATGAATAGACATAGCGGTCTGTCCGTCCTTAAAAGTTGTAAACTCTTGCGCTTTAGAAACAGGTATTGTTGTATTTCGGTGTATAATTTTTTCCATCAGTCCACCCATTGTCTCTATTCCAAGAGATAGTGGTATCACATCAAGCAACAGCATGTCATCATCGGGTTTGTTTCCAGCGAGCACGTCAGCTTGTATAGCGGCGCCTAGTGCAACAACTCGATCGGGATCGATACCTACTAACGGCTTTTTGTTAAATATACTAGCTACTTTTTGACGAACTATTTGAGATTTTGTTGAACCTCCAACCATCACAATGTCGGTAATATCTGATGTGTGAAGATTAGCGTCATGAAGTACTTTTTTGCAACACGACAAGGTTTTGTTGATAAGAGGCGAAACTAATGATTCGAATTCTTTTTTACTTAATTTTCCTATCCATCCTGCAACGCTTATATCTGCAAACATAGCGTCTGAAAGTTTTTCTTTAGCTTCTCTAGCAGCAACAAGAAGCTCCCTTTGCAGAGAAGGGCTAAGGTCGTCATTTAAATTAGCGTTATCATAAATCCATTTAGCGACCTCTCTATCTATATCGTCTCCACCGAGTGACGAATTTCCACCTGTAGCAAGAACCTGAAAAACACCTGATGATAAACGCAATATAGAAACATCGAATGTGCCTCCACCAAAATCATAAATTGCAATAACTCCCTCTTTGCCCTGATCTAGGCCATAAGCTATAGCTGCCGCAGTAGGTTCGTTTAAAAGTCTCAGGACCTTTACCCCTGACAGGGTAGCCGCATCTTTAGTAGCCTGTCTTTGAACCTCATCAAAATAAGCTGGTACTGTTAACACGATTCCATCTAGAGTTCCTCCTAAAGACTCTTCTGCTCGAGATATAAGCACCTTAAGTATTTCAGATGAAGCCTGTACTGGACTAATTTCTCCAGCAACAGTTTTAAATTTTGGCATGCCATCTTCTTCTGAAACTGAAAAATCATAAGGTAACTGGCTACCTAATTTTTTAATGTCCTTTAAACCCCTGCCCATAAAGCGCTTGACTGAACTTAGAGTGTTTAATGGGTCTGTTGATGAACGCAAATACGCGATATGGCCAACTGTTACCTCTTTCTTAGCATTATAATGAATGACAGATGGAAGCAAAGATTGGCCTTGTTCGTCTAATAAAACTTCCGGGGTTCCGCTTCTGATGGAGGCAACTAAGGAATTTGTTGTACCGAGATCTATACCAGCAGCTCTTCTTCGCAGATGGGGGTTTGGAGATTTTCCAGGCTCAGATATTTGTAAGAGAACCACATTAATACCGTTTAGTTATTTAAGTTAAATTATCTGACTCTTCTTCGAATCTGTTTATTTCATTCAAAAATTTATCTATAAATTGCATTTTTGCTAAAGAATCTGCAGCTGCCTCGTAGTTTTTTTCGTTGAACTGCTGCTCAAACAGCTCCTGTATTTCTTTATAACGTCTAGAGGCAGTTTCGTTTAATTCTTCCAGAGCTATAAACGCATCAGCTGTTTTACGTGCACTATCTAACTGCTCTCTTAAATCCATTTGTTCCATTAAAAAGAGAGGATCATGAATAATTTGAGTTTGATTAAAATCTATTTTTCCTTGCAAAGATAATAAATATTTTGCCCTCAATAAAGACGACTTTAACTCTGTATATGCTTGATTTATATATGAAATATTTATAACTGCTAGTTTTTTTTCTTTAGGTGTTCCCCTCATATGACGATCGGGATGAAATTTAAATTGAAGTTCCTGGTAGCGCTTAGCTAGCAATACTAAGTCAACCTTATAGCCTATTGGGAGTCCGAATAGCTCGAAGTAGTCACAAGAAAATTCCATATCTTTTAATCCAGGCAACTCTATAAGAAAAAACTAAACATGGAAGCTTTCGCCACAACCACATTCATTTTTAACATTTGGATTTTTAAACTGGAAGCCTTCGTTAAGACCTTCTTTAACAAAATCTAGCTGGGTACCATCAAGAAAAGAAAAACTTTTGGGATCAATAAAAAGCTTTGCATCACCACTAACTACAACTAAATCATTCTCGTCTGATTTATCTACAAATTCTAGGACATAAGATAGACCTGAACAACCAGTAGTTTTTACTCCAAGTCGTATACCAATCCCATGACCCCTGTTAGTCAGGTGCCTCACTATGTGCTGTTCGGCAGCGTTTGTCATTGAAATTGACATTATACGCGCCCCCTTTTTTTAATTGTTAATATTTTGATTAGCGACTTTACGTTTTTGACGCACGTCTGTTACAGCAGCCTTAATAGCATCTTCCGCTAAAACAGAACAATGTATTTTTACTGGAGGCAAGGCAAGTTCATTTGCAATCTCGGTATTTTTAATTACTGAAGCCTCATCTAAAGTTTTACCCTTAACCCACTCTGTAAGTAGTGAACTAGAAGCTATGGCAGAGCCGCATCCATAAGTTTTAAACTTAGCATCTTGTATTATTCCAGCATCATTTACTTCTATCTGTAATCGCATCACATCACCGCAAGCTGGAGCTCCAACCATGCCCGTCCCAACATTACTAGACTTATCATCTAATTTTCCTACATTTCTAGGATTATCATAATGATCGAGTACCTTATCGCTATAAGCCATAATAAAACTCCTTAATTTTTTAAACTACTTCTATTTAGTGCGCAGCCCACTCGACGAGGCTGAGATCAACCCCATCTTTATACATATCCCATAGAGGCGATAAATTTCTTAATTTTAAAACTGCCTCGCGAACTTTTAAGACTGCGTAATCAACTTCTTCTTCTGTACTAAATCGTCCAAATGAAAATCGAATAGAACTGTGGGCCTGTTCATCATCTAAGCCTAAAGCACGCAAAACATATGATGGCTCAAGACTTGCTGAAGTGCATGCTGAACCTGAAGAAACAGCTAAATCTTTGAGTGCCATAATTAGCGACTCGCCCTCAACATAAGAAAAGCTAACATTTAGATTTCCTGCAACGCGTTGCTGCATTGAACCATTAACTCTAACCGCCTCCATGTCTGATATACCATTCCATAAGCGATCTCTTAGAGCTAGGACTTTCTGATGATCTTCTTCCATTCTTTCACCAGCGATTCGAAAAGCTTCTCCCATACCTATAATCTGGTGGGTAGCTAAAGTGCCGGAACGCATACCTCTTTCGTGGCCACCTCCATGTATCTGCGCTTCAATTCTGACTCGGGGTTTACGCCTTACATATAAAGCTCCTATACCTTTAGGGCCATAAATTTTATGTGCTGATAGTGCCATTATGTCAACTTTCACCGAATCTAGGTCGATTGGGACCTTTCCGACACTTTGTGCTGCGTCCACATGAAAAAATACCTTTTTTTCGCGACAAATTTCACCGATGGCAGCAATATCATTTATTGTTCCAATCTCATTATTGATGTGCATTAAAGAAACTAAAGTTGTGTCTTCCCTGATAGCATCTTTTACCATCTGAGGCTGAATAATCCCATCTGAATCTGGGATTAAGTAGCTAACATCAAAACCCTCACGCTCCAGCTGTCGGCAAGCATCTAAGACAGCCTTATGTTCGATTTTTGAGGTTATTATATGCTTACCTTTCTTTTGATTAAAATGAGCGCAGCCTTTAATAGCGAGATTATTTCCCTCAGTTGCACCTGAAGTCCATACAATTTCCCTTGGATCAGCATTTAGTAATTTTGCTACATGTGCCCTGGCATCTTCAACTGCAGCTTCAGCTTTCCAACCAAATGAATGTGATCTGGATGAGGGATTTCCGAAGTTACCTTCTCCCATCAAGCACTCTGACATAACCTTGGCTACACCAGGATCGACTGGAGTTGTTGATGAATAATCTAGATAAATTGGTAATTTCATTTTTTTCGGCACCTATTTTTATAAAAATTTTAATCTTAATTAACTACCTGATCGTAAATTAACGAGCCGTACATCATTTTTATATACGAGACTATCGAGGCTCACTCCATGTAAAAAACGATGTATTTGTATACTTAGGTCATCCCAAAGATCATGTGTTAGACACAGACCTCCTTTATTACAGTTTCCTGCCCCATTGCAGCTTGTAGCGTCAATAGATTCATTTACTGCCCCAATTATTTGCGCGACGCTTATATCCTGCCTATCGCGTGATAACTTGTAACCGCCACCTGGTCCTCGTGAACTAATAACTAACTCTTGCTTCCTTAACTTAGCAAACAATTGCTCGAGGTAACCTCTTGAAATATTCTGTCGTTTAGATATGTCGGCTAAACTGATAGGAAAATTTTCTGCATGCATAGCAAGATCCAACATTGCTGCAACCGCATATCGACCTCGAGTAGTGAGCCGCATATATTTCCCTCGCTATTTGATAAGCATTATCATTTGCATTTATAATACCTAAAATTTATATTCACAATAATTATACGAAAAACATACCCTTTTGGTCAAGTAAATAACCTATTATTTTAGTATGTTATTGAACTAGGTAATAAGAAGCTTAGTCTTTAATTTTTTTTAGCTTGTGGGCTATATTTTTAATTGCTGTTAAAACGCCGCGTAGTATAGATAGTTCCATTTCATCGAGGCGAATTCTTCCATACAATCTACGTAGTCTGGTCATAGTCTGACGAGGATTGTTTTTATCATGAAAGCCTATATCTATTAAAACTTGCTCTAGATGCTGAAAATAAAGTTCGAGGTCACCTACACTTGCTGGAGGTTGATCCCATTCTTTGAAAGACGGTAGGCTTCCACTCGCATCTGACAAAAAAGCCATACGAACCTCATAGCAGAGAACCTGTACAGCTGATGCCAGATTAAGGGAACTATAATCTGGGTTGGATGGTATATGCACATGATACGTGCATTTATGGAGCTCTTCGTTAGTTAAACCCCTGTCTTCGCGGCCAAAAACTATTGCTACATCGTGCTCGCCTGCTTCACGCCAAACTCGAATACCACATTCACGAGGGTTCATTAAAGGCCAAGGTATTCGTCGCTCACGAGCACTAGTCCCAACGACTAAGCCACAGCCAGAAATAGCATCATCCAGATTGCTGACAACAATTGCGTTATTTAAAACGTCAACTGCATTTGCTGATCTCCAAAGAGCCTGATCTGCTGGGTAATTTTTTGGCTCTACTAGATATAATTGATGCAGGCCCATATTTTTTATAGCTCGAGCAGCTGCACCTATATTACCTGGGTGACTAGTATTCACGAGTACAATACGAATTCTATCGAAGTTTTTCATATCATGACCTTATGGAAGCGGGACATCAAAAAATTTATTTTTTAATGGAACAAGGAAGAGTGCATATCCAGTAGTTCATAAATTAAAGGCCTGCAGAGCATTATTTGATAATTTAAAAGAAAATATTCTAACAGGAAGACCCAGAGAAATCATGGTGTTTTATGTCAGTGAAGCCTAACATCCGTCATTAGCCTCTGTTACAATTCTTTTCTTTATCTATGCTGGAATACCTTGAAATGGAACCGATGGTAAATATTGCACTCCGCGCTGCACGTAAGGCAGGAGATTTGATTATTCGGGCGACTAAGCGTATTGATTTATTGCGCATCGATGAAAAAGGACGTAATGACTTTGTCACAGATATTGATTATGCCGCAGAAAAGGAAATAATTTATCATTTACAAAAATCATTTCCTACTCATTCAATCACTAGTGAGGAGGCTGGGGTCTTAGGTGGTGAAGACAAAGACCACGAATGGATAATTGATCCGCTCGATGGCACCACTAATTTTATCCATGGTATTCCTCATTTCGCGGTTTCTATAGCCTATAAGCATAAAGGAAAGTTAGAGCATGCAGTTATTATAGATCCGATGAGGCAAGAGGAATTCACGGCCAGTAGAGGTAGAGGTGCTCATCTAAATGGAACTAGAATTCGTATCTCAAGTCAGCCTTTTTTATCAGGAAGTATAATAGCTACAGGGATTCCATTTAATAGTCCGTCCATTGAACATATGGAGGCATACCTTTCATGTCTAAGTGAGCTAGCAGAACAATCCTCAGGTATCAGAAGACTAGGTGCCGCGTCACTTG
This sequence comes from uncultured Porticoccus sp., assembly GCA_964608185.1. Taxonomy (GTDB): domain Bacteria; phylum Pseudomonadota; class Gammaproteobacteria; order Pseudomonadales; family Porticoccaceae; genus Porticoccus. The sequence continues at coordinate 49,990 of CAZSMR010000004.1, forward strand.
ACCTAGCATACCTAGCAGCTGGCAGATTTGATGCTTTTTGGGAAATAAACTTAAAGCCCTGGGATATCGCAGCGGGCGTGCTTCTCATCAGAGAAGCTGGGGGTCTTATATGTGACTTTAGTGGTAATGATGGCTATCTAAGTAGCGGAAATATCGTTTGCGCGACACCAAAAATTTTTAAGCCAACCCTACAAGTCGTTCGCAAGCATTTAGGACACTTGGAATTATAAATATATCTTATATTTAAAAATCTAAGTTTTTGGTAAATATATCAATGGATTAACTGGTTTTCCTCTTTTTCTAATTTCGAAATATAAACGCTGAGATTTAACTGAAACGCCTCCTGACTCTGAAATTTTCTGACCTACTAAAACAGATTCATCTTCTTTGACAAAAATTTCTTTATTATGAGCATATGCACTTAAAAAAGTGGCATCGTGCTTAATGATGATAAGCTTCCCATAACCTCGCAAGCCATCGCCAGAATAAACAACAACCCCAGGTGCTGCGGCATAAACTGCCGTTCCATATTTACTTCCTATATCAATACCTTTAAATAATTTTGAACTATTAAATTTGCGCAAGACTTTTCCTTTGATTGGCCAACGCCATTCCCAATTTTTTTTAGAAGCAGGTAGATTTCTTATTGTTTTTTCTAGCAACGAGGAGGAATTAGGATTTTTTAATAGGGACAACTTATGAATTTTATTTTTACCAGAAAGCTGAGTAGTATCAAGTAATAGTTTTTGTCCTATATAAATAGTATCCACAATTTTAATGCTATTGATTTCAGCTAACATATTAGAGTCAATCTCATATCGCCAAGCGATAGAGAATAAAGTCTCCCCTTTTGAAACAACATGATAGTTTATCTTTTCGGTAAGAGGCTGCTGACGATATACAACTGGGGCTGATTGAGTCTGGCAGCCTGGCAAAAAAAACAGTACACATGAAACGAAGCAAACCATCCTTACGTATGATTTTACTAAAGGACAACTGGCAAAAATCCTCAAGCTTAATCCCCTTGTTTTTTAGTTTTTTCGCTAAAAAATTCTAAAGCTACGATAGTAAAAAAACCAAACATTATTAAACTGAAGGCTAAGTAGGTCTGAGGATCTTGTCCTGTTTTAGATAGATAACCACCCGGCATCAAAAGTTGGGAAGGAAAGAACAGCTTACTATCCATATCAGTGGAAATAGACTTTACGACATTTTTCCAAGGCCATACTATCACTAAAGAGCCAAGCAAAAATCCCGTAAGAACTGAAATAGATAACGAATAATAGGTTTTTAGAAGAATGGTCAGTGCTCGTGAAAAAACTAAGAGCCCAAACATACACCCTGAACCAAACACAAATAAAACATCCCATTGCATCTGGCTTATGGCACTAATAACAATAGGATATATACCTAATAGCAACAAAATAAAACTCCCAGAGATTCCTGGTAAAATCATTGCACATATAGCTATACTGCCACCAAAAAATAATACAAAGAGGTCATCCGATGAATTGATTCTTGGTGCAATAGAGATCAAAACTACTATGACTATGCCAACTGTTAAACCAACTAGCTCTTTAAAATTAAAGCTCTCGAGCTGTCTAAGTATATAACTAGCTGAAGCTAAAATTAATCCAAAGAAAAAAGACCAGACTAAAATGGTTTCTTCCGCCAATAAATAGTATATTAAGTGGGAAAGAAAACTAATACTGAACAGTGCACCACAGGCTAAAGTTAGTATGAAATTACCATTTATTTTTTTCCAAAATTGAGAAAATTCTTGTTTCCCCAATAATCTTAATGAATCAATATTTATTGAGTTTATAGACTCAATAAGCTCCTCATAAATCCCACTTATAAAAGCAATAGTGCCACCTGAAACTCCAGGAAAAATATCGGCAGCACCCATTAGCGCACCTTTAAAAAAAAGCACTAGCCGATATTTTATTCTACTTTTAATACTGATCTGCATAATAGTTTTAGGGGTTCTGCTCCATATCATTTAGCAACAAGAGAAAAATTAAAGATCGACGAAAAAGTCAACCTGAAAGTCCGCCAAGGAGTGGGACGAAGCGCACTTTTTGCTCTACTCTTTCTTTATAATTTGAGCTATCTCCATCTCTTATAATAACTCTTAGTTCCTGCTCATGACTGGCTCCAACTGGAATTATCAAGATACCGTCAGGAGCCAACTGTTTTAGTAATTCTTCTGGTATCTCATGAGGTGCAGCGGCACTCATGATAGCATCATATGGTGCGAATTCTGTTAGTCCGAACACACCATCGCTGTGGATCAACCTTACATTCCTAATTCCTAAATTTTTAAGCCTTATGCGAGCTTTATCCTGTAAAGATTTTATGCGTTCTACGCTATACACCTTTTCTACAAGTTGCGCCAAAATTGTAGCTTGATAGCCAGATCCAGTTCCAATCTCAAGAACCTTTTTTCGTGGCCCAAGCGATAATAATATCTCTGTCATAAGAGCTACTACATATGGTCGAGATAAGGTTTGACCAAAACCAATAGGGAGAGCTGTATCTTCATAGGATCTATGTGACAAGGCTTCGTCTAAGAATAAATGGCGAGGTGTTATCTTAATTACATCTAATACTTTTTTATCTGTAATGCCCTGATTCTGAAGTCGCTGAATTAATCGCTCTCTAGTTCTTTGCGAGGTCATTCCTACTCCACTAAAGTCAACAGTATTCAAAATTTTCCCTTTTTTATTCATAACGCCTGAACTGCATTAAAAGACAAATTTTACTAAACTAAAAACTTTATCTGTTAATTAAAACGATAGCCTGGCAAGCAATACCCTCTCCTCTCCCCTCAAAACCAAGATTTTCTGTAGTAGTGGCTTTGACGTTAATAATATCTGTCTCACTCTCAAGATCAGACGAAAGATTTTCAATCATGGCATCTATATAAGGTGCCAACTTAGGCGCTTGAGATATAATAGTAAAATCAACATTTACGACAGAGTATCCTTTATTTTTAATCAACGAGACGACCGTTCTTAGTAGCTCGCGACTATTAATATCCAAATAGCGCGGGTCAGTTTCTGGGAAATGTTTACCTATATCGCCCAGTGCTGCTGCTCCTAGTAACGCATCGCAAAGTGAATGTATCAAGACGTCTCCATCTGAATGAGCTAAAAGCCCGTATCTAAAAGGGATTTTGACTC
>CAZSMR010000005.1:0-17559 GCA_964608185.1 uncultured Porticoccus sp.
ACGATCCTCAAGATTCAACTAAAGGTTTTTGTTTGAGAAAATTTCAGGCTTCCTATGAAAATAAACTGTTCCAAAGCATATGATATTTAATGAGAGCTATATAATAAAATTACGGCTAGAACCAAAATTAGTTGTAATAGATTGAAATGCATGCAATTCAAGTAATGATGTAAAGAATACACACAAATATAAGGCTATCGAGTCTAATTATTTCGAAAGCCTGAGCACGTTGTTTGAGGGATTGCGATTTGATTTTAGGATTAGTAACACAGAGCCAGTTGTTAGATTGAATGCTGAAGCAACAACATATGAGATGTTAGAACTCCAAACAAAATAGACCATATAATTTTTGAAGTGAGTCGAAAGACTAAATAAAACCCTAATTAACAATCTTGGTTAAATTAATTATGACGCATAAAATAATATTAGTTACAGGCGCTACTGGTTTTATTGGCCGTAACTTTTGCATTGCCGCCAAAAAAAAAGGCTATGACATCATAGCTTTGTCGCGAAATAAAAGTTACGCAAAATATCAGCTACCTGATACTACAATTATAACTAGCTTAGATGAACTGCCTAGCAAGACAATTATAAATTATGTTTTGAACTTAGCTGGCGAACCTCTGGTAGCTGGTAGGTGGAATGAGAAGCTTAAAAGCAGGTTTATCGATAGTCGCCTAGGTATTACTAATGACTTATTTAAACATTTTACTATTAGAGGTGTTCATCCTGAGGTTGTTATTAGTGGTTCAGCGGTTGGTTACTATGGCGCTGGCGATGATAATTTTATAGATGAAGCGAGTGAGCCTAAAAATAGTTTTTCTCAGCATTTATGTGCCTTATGGGAGGAAAGTGCCTCAAATTTTCAAAGTCTAGGATCACGAGTTTGCTATTTAAGGACTGGAATAGTGTTGGGTGAAGGTGAGGGCGCTCTTAAACGTATGATTCCAGCATTTAAGATGGGATTAGGTGGTAAGCTTGGTAGTGGGAAGCAATGGTTCCCATGGATCCATATTGAAGATCAAATTAATTTAATTTTTCATTGTTTCGAAAAAACAGATCTATCGGGAGCTGTTAACGCGTGCTCACCAAATCCTATAACTAATTCAGACTTTACTTATACCCTAGGTAGGGTTCTATCAAGACCTATTTTTTTTAATATGCCTTCAGCCATTGCTATATTAGTTTTTGGAGAAATGGCCAGCGAATTGCTACTAACAGGACAAAGAGCTATACCAAAAAAAGCAATTGATTCTGGATTTCGGTTTAATCATGAGCATATTCAAGAGGCTTTAGAGCATATTCTAACTAACTAATTAATTACCTGTATATATGCATCCAGAAGTACATGTTTCTTTTACTTGGACTTTGCATAACATGGTAAGTTCAGGCTTAAGCTGATGCCATATCCAACGAGCTAAGTTTTCGCTTGTAGGATTTTCTAGACCTTCGATATCATTGAGAAAGCGATGATCTAGTTTATTATATATAGGTTTAAAATACTTTTTTAATTCACTAAAATCTATAACCCACCCTTCACTTTTTGATATCTCGCCTTTAACAAATATAGTTACATGATAAGAGTGCCCATGCAGTCTTTTACATTTATGGCCATCCTTAACATTTGGTAAAAAATGTGCCGCCTCGAAAGTGAATTCTTTAAAAATTTCCATATGTTTCTCTTTGGTATTTTGCACATCGTATCTTAATTTGATGAGTCTATTATGTATATACAAAGGTTGCTTGAAATGTTTGACAAGGGCTTATATTCGGGTAAAATGCGGCTTCTTTCGATGGGGTGGTTAGCTCAGTTGGTAGAGCGACGCCCTTACAAGGCGTAGGTCACAGGTTCGACCCCTGTACCACCCACCAAATTAGAAAAATGTTTTACGGACCGGTAGTTCAGCTGGTTAGAATGCCGGCCTGTCACGCCGGAGGTCGCGGGTTCGAGTCCCGTCCGGTCCGCCATTTTATATGACTATTGAAATTTTCACCCATTGTGAACTCAGTTAAAATCACTGACTTTTACAATAATTTTGTGTCAATCAAATTTTTTCTTTCTATTCGCTTCGAAGAAATAGTAGTTTTATTGTAAGTTATAAATATACCGTCTCATGTATGTGCATACATTGTTTGACAAGTTAAATCATTTTTCTGATTTTAGCATATTCATTAACTATAAATTTATAGACCTATTTTTTTATGCCTTCATAACCCATAATACTTTAATGCTATTTTATGCTTAACACGTTTTTTGTAATTCTTATTTATGAATCGAAACTATTTTTACGTGACTCATTAGTTTAGGATTTTCTAATTATGACAGCCTTTAGTCGCATTGCACTTATTGCTAACGTAGAACTCTCTGAAATAATTGAACCTTTAAAACGCTTATGTTTTTTTTTGGAAAATGAGGGACACTCAGTAGTCCTAGAATCAAAAACATCGAATTTAATTAATGGCAAAAAATTACCTATTTTTGAGAACTTAAATGCTGAGCTGAAGCTAGATTTAGTTATTGTAGTAGGCGGTGATGGCAGTATGCTAAGTGTTGGAAGAAGTGCTGCAGAGCTAAATATACCGCTTCTAGGTGTCAATAGAGGAAGACTTGGTTTCTTAACGGACATTTTACCAGACGATATGGAGAAACAGTTAAGCCGTGTCTTATCCGGAGAATATATTATTTCCAACCGTTTCTTATTGGAAGTTTTGTTGTTGAGAGAAGGCAAAAATATTAGTTCTGGTGAGGCAATAAACGATGTTGTCTTGCACCCAGGTAGCTCTGTGCGAATGATGGAGTTTGAGCTTTATATAGACAAGCAGTTTGTTTATAGCCAAAGGTCTGACGGGCTCATAGTTTCTACACCAACAGGCTCCACTGCATATGCACTTTCTGGTGGCGGCCCTATACTTCACCCTAACTTAGATGCAATTGTGTTAGTTCCTATGAATCCTCATACTTTATCTAGTAGACCTATCGTAGTTGGTGGTAGTAGTAGAATAGAAATAAAACTTGGGACACGCAATGAACTTAACTCAATGGTAACGTGTGACGGACAGAATGACCTTCCCCATAAACCTGGCGATATAATTGTTATTCAGAAAAATAATTACCCATTAAAGCTCATTCATCAGCTAGATAATAGCTTCTATGCAACTTGTCGTACAAAGTTAGGATGGGGTAGTAGATTAGGTTCAGGAAATAGAAATCGGTAATAGGGTTCATTTAATGGCAGACTCCAACTCGGCTATATCAAATTTTGATAACCTAAGTATCAGTGATCAGTTGCGAGCTGCTCCAGTTACTGCTGCTTTTTTACTGGCTAGCATTATTGGGGCTTTGGTTGTTAGATTCCTTCCCTCCCACATTCATTGGTTCACTATACAGAACTATGATTTAATTTCTAATTCCGTCGCTCTTGGATCTCTTTCTGGAACACTCGATGACAGAGAGTATTGGAGATTGATTACTCCAACTTTTTTACATTTTGGTTTATTTCATTTAACGTTTAATGCTCTTTTGATCTGGGTTCTAGGAAAAAATATTGAGTACATGCTCGGTAGCTTTAAAATATTTTTTTGTATAATTGTTATAGCTATGTTCTCAAATATTGGCCAGTATTTTTTGGGTGGAGCATCTATTTTTGGAGGCTTATCTGGAGTTGTCTACGGTTTGTTAGGATTTATTTGGGTTTCTAGTAATATAGCACCATCATCAATATTGTCTTTACCTCAAGGACTTATAGGTTTTATGTTGATTTGGTTATTTTTAGGCATTAGTGGAATTATTGAATTTACCATAGGTCTAAATGTTGCTAATGCTGCTCATATCGTAGGTTTAATTAGTGGTATGATATTTGGGATTTTTGATGGACTATTTAGACTAAATAGCTAACTGCAATAAAACGGCGTTATGTTTTTAAATTGTTAATATTAAGTGAGCTAAGTAATGGATCTCCAGGAACTTATTCAGTCAATCACACCTCAAATTTATAAAAATATAAAGACTTCTGTTGAGCTAGGAAAATGGCCTAATGGTCTAAAGCTTACAAAAGAACAACTAGAGCAAAGCATGCAAATATTAATAGCTTATGATTCAGCTAATAAGCCTCACGAGGAAAGAGTAGGTTACGTCCCCAAAAAAAAACAAAAAGACGCGTGTGACCAAGTTGATAATAGTAGAAAAGAAAGCATTCAAAAAAATATTGAAAAAACTATTAAATGGAAAAATTGAACATTATTTAATCCTCTCATCTTTAAAAAAACTATTTGTCTAGGGCAAAATTTCAATGAATGATCAAGAATCGCTTCCGGCTACGACGTATTTAAAAAATTACCAGCCACCTAATTTTTATATTCATAAGACAAAACTTCATATTGAGATTTCAAAAGAATCAGTAAAAGTTTCTTCAGTTTTAACAATTAGTCGAAATACAGCCACTGATAAAATGGATAAAAGCTTATCTCTTTCTGGAAAAGAATTGAGCCTTCAGTCAGTTTCCGTCAATGGAGGGAAGTTAACCTCTGATGAATATGTTTTGTCTGATGGTAATCTCGTTATTACTTCAGTTCCAGATCAGTTCTTATTAGAAACAGAAGTTCTAATTTATCCTAAAAATAACACCTCATTGGAGGGCTTGTATAAATCTCGAACAATGTATTGCACTCAGTGTGAGGCTGAGGGGTTTCGTCGTATTACGTATTACCTAGATCGTCCTGATGTAATGTCAGAGTTTACGACTACCATTGTTGCGGATAAATCAACATGCCCAATATTACTTTCTAATGGGAATTTGATAGATTCAGGAGAGGTGTTGACTGACTTGAACGAAGTGCGTCATTGGGCCACTTGGCATGATCCTTTCCCAAAACCTTCATATCTATTTGCTATAGTCGCAGGTGACCTTTCGGTTGTTCAGGATGGTTTTCTTACCGTTTCTGGCAAACAAATAGACATTCAGTTATTTGTCGAACCTAAAGATATTGATAAGTGCAGTCACGCATTAGAATCTCTCAAGCATGCAATGAAATGGGATGAAGAGGTATTCGGCAGGGAGTATGATTTAAGTCTTTACATGATAGTAGCTGTAGATGATTTCAATATGGGTGCAATGGAGAATAAAGGTTTAAATATCTTCAACACATCATGTGTTTTGGCTCACCCCAAAACAACGACCGATCAGGGTTTTAAAAGAGTCGAAGCAGTTGTAGCGCACGAATATTTTCATAATTGGTCTGGAAATAGGGTCACTTGTAGAGATTGGTTTCAGCTAAGTTTAAAAGAGGGGTTCACAGTTTTTAGGGATTCTGAATTCTCTGCATACATGGGCTCGCCAACTGTCAAGCGTATAGAAGATGTTAATTTTCTACGTTCTATACAGTTTGCTGAAGATTCAGGCCCAACAGCACATCCTGTTCAACCTCAATCGTACATGGAAATTTCGAATTTTTATACAGTAACTATTTATGAAAAAGGAGCTGAGATTGTCAGAATGATTTACACTTTGTTGGGCCCTAAATTATTCCGAAAGGGTTCAGATCTGTACTTTTCTAGATATGACGGCCAAGCAGTAACTATTGATGATTTTGTATCCATCATGTCTGAAGTTAGTGGCCGAAGTTTCAAACAATTTATGATTTGGTATGAAAGATCTGGGACCCCACTATTAACTGTCACTAGTTATTACGATAAAAAAAATTGTCAATATAAGCTAACTTTTAAGCAGTCCTTTAAAAAAATAAAAAATAAATCAATATCTATTCATGAAGGTCCTTACCATATTCCAATTAAGCTCGGACTAATATCCGATCAGGGTCCAATCTCTATTTCAAAAAATGGAGAAAAATCTATATTAATTGAACTAAAAGAAGAAGAAGAGACTTTTACTTTTAATAATGTTGGCGAGTACCCTGTGCCATCAATTCTTCAGGGATTTTCCGCACCTGTGAAATTAGACTATAACTATTCAGAAAAAGATTTAGCAGTTCTTGTATCAAAAGATGAAGACGGCTTTAATCGCTGGAATGCATCTCAAGAGCTAGCTATACATCTCATGAAAAATATGCAGATTGAATTTAGATCTAGTGGTAAATTTAGTTCAAATCCCTATCTGAATAATGCATTCCTTAATGTTATTAGTATGCCAGATAAAGATATGGCAATGCAGGCACTAATATTAACATTACCATCAGAATCAATAATGTCTGAGCTATCAAATGAAGTTGATGTTGAGGCAATTCATGCAGTTCGAAATTTTATTTCTAGTGACTTAGGAAGAAATTTAAATGAACATTGGGAGAATATATATAGCTCTAATATCACCTCTATGGCATATTCCTTTAATGCGAATGAGGTAGCTCGCCGTAGTTTAAAAAACTTAGCCTTACGTTATATGGTCAGTGGAAAATCACATAATTCACTAAAGTTACTCAAAGTCCAAGCTACTGAATCTGACAACATGACAGATACTCTTTCAGCATTAGCTGCTTTAGTAAACGATGACAGATTAAATTCTATAGATTTAGCAAGTGAACTCTTGAGCAAATTTTATCTAAACTGGAAAGATGAACCATTAGTTTTAAATCAATGGTTTCAATTACAGGCTTCATGTCAATTACCCGGCGGTTTGGATCGCGTAAGACTGCTTATGGATCATCCTGCATTTGATTTTAACAATCCTAACAAAGTTAGATCGCTCATTGGCGTCTTTTGCTCTAATAATCCAACTAACTTTCATTGCGATAAAGGTGATGGATATAATTTTTTAGCTGACCAAATATTAGCTTTAGATAAGTTAAATCCACAAATTGCATCAAGATTGCTAAACCCTCTAACCCGATGGCGTAAATTCCCCCAACATCGTGGAAATCTAATGAGAGCCGAACTTGTCAGGGTGGCATCAGAGAATGGCCTCTCTAGAGACACTTATGAGATCGCATCTAAAGGTTTAAAATGAGTAGTATTAATAACTTTACCTCTAATTAAGGTCCTGGCTATTTCATGAATAAAATTTTTGCAACTTGTCCAAAAGGTTTAGAGGAGCTTTTAGCTAAAGAGCTAGAATCACTTGGTGCCAAAAAAACAGGCCTTACGGTAGCCGGAGTATTTGCTGAGGGGGAAATAAATTTCACGTATAAAGCGTGTTTATGGTCACGTATAGCAAACAAAATATTATTACCATTAACTAAGTTTGATGTTTTTACTGACATTGATTTATATGAGGGCATAAAAGATATTTCTTGGCAATTACATCTTACTCCACGTGAAAGTATTGCTGTTGATTTTTCTGGTTCTAATGATGCCATACGTCATACACAATTCGGCGCTCAGCGAGTAAAAGATGGAATTGTTGATAAACTTCAGGAGTACTTTAATGACCGATCTGATGTAGATTTAAAAACTCCTGATATCCGTATAAATGTTCGTTTATCCAAAAATCAGGCAAATGTTAGTCTCGATATGTCGGGGGATAGTCTCCATAAGAGACGATATCGTGCCGCTATGGTGGCTGCTCCATTAAAAGAAAATTTAGCTGCTGCTCTACTAATTCGTGCAGGGTGGCCAGATATTGCAAAGCAGCGAGGCGCCTTAATTGATCCTATGTGCGGGAGTGGAACGCTATTGATTGAGGCAGCTTATATAGCTGCAGATATTGCTCCAAACCTAAATCGAAAGAAATTTGGTTTTCATGGTTGGCTGCAGCATAACAGTAGTTTATGGAATGAGATTAGAGGCGAGGCTCTTGAGAGGTGTCAAATTGGGCTTGCAAGAGATCTTCCTGAGATAAGAGGTTACGATAAAGATTCAAGAGCTATTAGGGCCGCTCAACAGAATATAATATCAGCAGGACTTGATCAGCATGTTCGGGTTATTTCAAAGCCAATGTCAGCCTTTAAATTGCCAACCCACACAAAAATAGAATCTGGCTTGGTGATCTGTAATCCTCCTTATGGAGAGAGATGGGGTGATACTGAAGAATTGAAGCCTTTGTATCAAAGCCTAGGTGAAATCGTCAAAAGAGAATGTCCAGGATGGCGTTTAGCTTTAATGACCGGGAATTCTGAGTTATCTGGCGAATTAAGGTTACGTGCAGAAAAAAAATATAAATTATTTAACGGAGCTATTCCTAGCCAACTAATTGTATATCAGCTTAGAAGTAAGGCTGAGAGGAAAGAAGAGTCTTCTTTAAAAAAAATATCATGTAACGATAAAAAAACTATGTCAGATGGCGCATTGATGCTTTTCAATCGTTTAAATAAAAATGCCAAAAAATTAAATAGATGGATAAAACAATCTAATATTACCTCATTTCGACTTTATGATTCTGATATACCTGAATATGCGGTTGTTATTGATGTTTATGGGAAATCAATACATATTCAGGAATATGCTCCACCAATGTCTATTGAGCCAGATCAAGCAAAAAAGCATTTGAGTGAAGTTAGAGAGGCAGTTACCTCTTTCTTTGAGGGTGATACCTCTAGGTTATTTTTTAAGGAGCGCAGACGGCAGAAAGGTCAGAGTCAATATCAGAATCAAACTAACGATAATATAAAAAATTCAACTTTTACTCTTTTAGAAGGTGGGTTTAAGTTTGAGATCAATATGGCTGCTTATTTAGATACAGGCCTTTTTCTCGACCATCGACCAGTTAGACGATTGATCTATGATATGGCTAAAGATAAGCGATTCCTTAATTTATTTTGCTATACGGCCTCAGCAACTATTTATGCTGTTCAAGGAGGGGCTATATCTAGTCTAAGTATTGATATGTCTAAAAGCTATGTTGATTGGGCAAAACGTAATTTTTCTTTAAATAGTATAGTTAGCGAATCGAATGAAGTGCTTCGAGAGAATTGCCTCAGTTGGCTTGAAGAAGCAATAAACGAAAAAAATAAAAAAAGTCAGTACGACCTGATTTTTCTTGATCCGCCAACATTTTCAAACTCAAAAAAAATGGATTCAGTATTTGATATACAAAGAGACCACGTAAAACTAATCGAAGACTGTATGTTGCTACTGTCCCTTAATGGATCTCTTATATTCTCTAATAATTTTCGAAATTTTTCTATGTCTTCTGATGTTATAGAAAATTATAATATTATAAATATAAGCGATAAGACATTTGATCCAGATTTCCAAAGAAACAAAAAAATCCATAATTGCTGGTTAATCAAACATCATGTGTAAAATTATGACGCTTTACGTTGGTAGCCAGTGCCACCTTTGTGATGAAGCAAAAGATATAATAAAAAGAGCGATAGAAAATACTAACTGGACTTGCAGTGAGGTCAATATTGAAAATAATGAGCTGCTTTTAGAAAAATATGGACTGCGAATACCTGTGGTGGTTTCGGACAACGGAGAAGAAAAAGGTTGGCCATTCACGCTGAATCAGGTTAGGCGATTAATTCGATAGAAGGTCTTGCTATAACTTAAAGAAATTATTTTTTAAATAACAGACAATAGAATTTCTTCTTCTTCATTTAACTTAATCAGCAGTTTTCCTAGATTTTGTCCTCGGTATATTGCGGCTATGGAGCCAGGAGCATTATTGATTCCATATAAAATATCTTCGCGATATTTTATTGACCCAGTGCTTACCCATTTAGTTAAAGCTAATAAAGCTTCTGCATAACGTTCTTTATGATCAAAAATTAAGAATCCTTCCATGTGAGCTCGTTTAACTAAAATTTGGCGTTCTATTCTAGGACCAATAGGTGGGGGATTCCAACAAGCAACAGAAGCAGTGCCGCAAACTATAATTCTCCCTCCAACATTAAGTTTTTGGATTACTGCATCACTAATTTCTCCTCCAGTGTTATCAAAATATATATCAACTCCTTTCGGACAGGCTTTGGTGAGGGAATTTTCTAAGCTATCACTCTTATAATCTATAACCTGATCAAATTGATATAGGTTTTTACATAACCCAACTTTTTTTTGGCCTCCCGTTATTCCAACTGTAGTGCAACCTTTTAGCTTAGCGATCTGTCCAGCACAGGATCCAACAGAGCCTGCAGCAGTTGAAACTACGACAGTCTCACCAGGTATTGGTTTACCAATATTTAAAAGTCCAAAGTAGGCTGTCATTCCATTTATTCCGGCTACACCTAATGATGTTGATATTGGTAAAGGATGATTAGTGATTTTTCGTTCGATAATATTTGCATCAACCAAAGCATATTCTTGCCAACCGAACAGACCAGTTACAAAATCTCCTATTACATAATCAGAGTGACAAGATTCAATAACAACACCTGTAGCGAAAGATTTCATAACACTATTAAGTACTACGGGCTCCGCATAATTTCCAATTGCACTTACCCAGCCTTTCATTGCTGGTTCAACAGATAAGTATATATTCCGAATAATAACTTTACCTTGCGATATCTGAGGTAAAATAGTGGTTACAATTTCAAAATCTGTAGCTACAGGTATATTTTCAGGTCTGGATACAAGAATTACTTGGCGGTTGCTGTAAGAAGCCATATCTTTTAAATCCCCTTTTCATGATAACTTCACGCACATTTTTTCACCATTAAATGAAATAATATCGCCAGAAATAATTTTTCTTCTTTTTCTAGTTTCTAATGTATCGTTAACTAAAACTAAGCCATCAGAAATTACTATTTTAGCTGCTGCACCACTTTCTACCAAACCCTCAAATTTTAGTATTTTATATAGCTGGACGGGTTCTTGATTGATATTAATAATTTTCATTTTTTAGCTTCATTATAGATTAAAGAAAAAAGTTGCATTTTTTGTTGTCTCTTTTGCTATTTCTAACATTGATTCTGAACGATGATTAGAAATCTCTCTTACAATCCATGGCAAAAAGGCTGGCTCATTTATTTGTTTTTTCGATACACTTTCGATTGTTCTTGGAAGCAAGAAGGGAGCGTCTGTTTCAATCATTAATCGATTAATCGGAATATTTTTTACAATTTTCTGTAATTCCTGACCACGTCTTTCATCACATATCCATCCTGTGATACCTATGTAAAGATCCAAGTCAAGATAATTAAACAATTCATCTTTGGTTCCTGTGAAACAGTGAATAACAGCATTTTTAAGGCTTTTCCTATAATGCTTAAGTATTTCTAATTGTCGCTCATGTGCCTCTCTCTCGTGTAAAAATACTGGTAATTGTAACTCCGATGCTAGCTCAAGCTGCGTTTCAAATGCTATTTGTTGTTCTTTCGGTGACGAAAAATTACGATTAAAGTCAAGACCTGTTTCACCAATTGCTACTACCTGGTTGTTACTAGCAATTTTTTTTAGATTACCTGCCGTTTCGTTATTAAATTCCTTGGCGTTATGCGGATGAACTCCACATGTTGAATAAATCATATTTGGAAAATTTATAGAAAAATCTCTACAAATATCAAGGCTATGCGCACTTTCCTGTTCCGAAGTACCCGTAATAATTAGCTTGGTGATACACGCATTTTTTGCACGCCTAATCGTAGAGGCCAATATATTATCAAAAGATGAATGAGTCAGATTAACACCTATGTCTATGAGGCCAGCTTCAGATTTTAGCAACCAGCTCATAATTTTTTTATTTTTTCTTGCTCATTTATCATCTGCTCGCTTGCTCCTAATTTTTTTGCATATATTACTGCAAAAGCAAGTACATTTTGTACATAGTTACGAGTCTCATTAAATGGAATCGATTCAATCCATGCATCGAAAGGAATTTCACCTTTAGTTTGTTTTTCCCAACGTCGAACTCTAGTCGGTCCTGCATTATATGAGGCTATAGCTAGAATACGATTACCATCAAATCTTTTTAGCATTTTCCCAAAATATAGGCTACCTAGGGCAATGTTTATTTTAGGATCGTATAACCCGTCATCTGTATCAAAAATAATATTATTTTTACTCGCTACTTGCTTTGCTGTTCTGGGCATAAGTTGCATTAATCCTTTTGCTCCAACAGGTGATGTCGCCTCTACGTGAAAAGCGCTTTCTTGTCTTGCAAGTGCAATTAGCAGATGTTTTGGTATTTGATTTATTTTTGAGTTTTTTTCGAATAACTCCTCAAAGGAAAGAGGAAAACGTAGTTCGGTATCGTTCCAGAAACCTGCTTTTATCATGCTAGTTATAGCACCATTATGCCATAACCATTTCTTGCACACATGAGCAGCGGATATCCATTGCGCTTTAGTAAAATTTTTAGTTGCCTTGTTCCATTCCCTGCGTGCAGAAAGATTAAGGTTATGATGTAAGAGTTCTCTTGTTCTTGCTATGCCAGGTAACCTCTCAACGTAAGAGAAGTCTATTTTTCTTGGAGTTGAATCTTCGTAGTTCATGTTATTTCTTAATCCAAGCCATTGGCTGCTTAGAAATCCATAAAAACTTCTTTCTGAAGAAAGCTTGCTGTAATTTTTTTGGGGTACTAGCTTCGAATCGACATCGTTTAGCTCGCTAGCTCTTTGGATCCAATATCTCCATACTTGTTTATTTTTTAGATCTGAAGGCATATTGTTTATCCAAAAAAGAGCTTTCTCCCAATCTCCTATACGTATAGATTGGCGAACTCTCCACTCCAGAAGTTTACTGCTAGATAGGTCGATGTTTTCTTTAAGATACAGGTCAGATTTTTTTTGTTGATTTTGCCTAAAGAGACCTTTGACTAATGCGTCGTTTATTTTTATTTTTTGCAGAGCACTAAAGTTATATGTCTTTTGATAAATTTCGAAGTGGCGAAGTGCGTCCAAAGAATCTTTTTTTGCTAACTTTTTTAACCCGTATGAAATTGCCTCATAAACTTCTGCTTTTCCGAAACTTTTTTCTTTCGAGCTAAAGGTATTATAGTTATCTAAACCGTTTTGATAGCGATATATTTCATATAATTTTAATGCTAGTTCTTTGTTAGCTTTATTATTAATAAATCTAAGCAGGTATTGTGATAGCTGATACTGATGCCTAGATATCGATTTCACGTATCGTTGCCAGGCAATATCTTCAGTAATATGTTTATCTTTAATTAAAATAGAGAATAATTTATCACATTCCTTAGGTTGAGACTTTGCTTTAGACCAGAGCTTAATACCGTCTTGTATAGCAACTTTTTCTTCATCCCCGCCCTTTTTTATTCGTGCAAATTGGTAATAACATTGTTGTTTAATTGAGGCACCACTTTTTTTGTAATCAAGCAAATAATCTTGCCACTTATTATGTTTTCTCAGTGCTTCTAGCCAATAGTGCCTAACATCTGAGGCAACTGCAGATTTGTCGTTTTGATTTAGAAATTTTCTAACATCATTTTTTGGAAAACTATAAATCCTTTGAAGCAGCTCAAGAGCCTCCAGGTGGTGTTTGATAGGATAGTCACCAAGTTGTTCATATTTCTTCAGATAGGTTACTTTATCGCGTGCTTGAAGTGCATCATGTGCTGATTTAAAAATTTCACGTTGATCTTTCAATGAAGCACGTATTACTGTTTCATCTGCAGACCATGCTGCCTGGGATTGGAGTGCACCAGTTAATAATAGTAACGAATTTAAAAAAAATGGGATCAACCATTCTTTATAGCTAGCTGTATTTATTGATTTGTTCATAGAAATATATTGTCTGCTAATAATTTATAGGGATGAAAGGCTTTAAAAGTCGAATATTTATATGCATCATAGCTATAAGATTAAATATAAAATAGACCAGACAGTGCATATTTTATATCTACGATAAAAAAATTGGTTTAACTATTTATCTGTATTGACCTGGGTGACTAAAATATAATCTATTTTAAAAAAGACAATTAGGTTAGCAATGATATACATAATAATTCTTTTGGCGTTACTAGTAATTCTTTCACCTTTGATGTGGTTTAGGGTGTCTCCACGCCAGAAGACAATAATATCTATGAGACAAGAAGCATCTCGTTTAGGACTCATAGTCAAGTTAAGCACAGCTGGAGACGCTCGATTAGACGAAAAATATAAAGATTATATAACCTATGGACTTCCATGGCAGTTAGATTCTATTGCACCTTTGCAGCCAAATATGGAAAACTGGCTTTTAGTAAGAGGCTCAAATAGAGGCGATGCCTCTATTTGGCCTGACTGGAATTGGCTCGGCAGAGAATGCAACAAAGAACTTATGAGTGTAATAGGACCATTGCTACCGTCTTTGCCCTCTGATATTTCGGCACTAAAAGCAAGCCCTAAAGGCATAGAAGTGTTCTGGAGAGAGCATGGAAAAATAGCCGACATAATTGTTATTAACAAGGTGTTAGTTTTGTTAAAAAAAAGTATACGCGTTGATCTGAATCAATAATTTTATCAATAAATGAAAAAATTACCTTGACCAACCCACTATAGGTACCTGTATATTCCAATTATAAGCAAATAATAATTTTTAAAAACTTTAATTAGTATTCTCACAACTAATGATCTGAAGCTTTTAGTGGTCAGTAAAATAATGGCTATTGAAAATAAAGCGACTACATATAGTGCGGTATATATAGTTCGCTAATATATTTTTTGCAAACAATCGGTCTAAAAGTAAATTCTTTTTTTCGGCAATTTAAATGAGCAATATAATCTGATGGGAAAGTCACTAGTTATTGTAGAATCTCCAGCCAAAGCTAAAACTATTAATAAATACTTGGGGTCTGAATTTATTGTCAAATCGAGTATTGGTCACATTCGTGATGTTTCAAAAAATATTGTTTCTACCAATCCTGCAGCTCGCTCTAAAGCAGCAGCCATAACTCGCAGTCTGCCGGAAGATAAAAAAATCGCTCACAAAGCAAAAAAGGCTCGAGAGAAGCTTTTCAATTCAATGGGCATCAATCCAGAAAAAGACTGGCAAGCTCGATATGATATTTTAGCCGGCAAAGAAAAAGTAGTTTCTGAATTAAAAAAATTAGCAAAAAATGCAGATACTATTTATCTAGCAACAGATCTTGATAGAGAGGGTGAAGCTATAGCGTGGCATTTACGTGAAATTATAGGTGGAAGTGAGGATCGATACAAAAGAGTAGTTTTTAATGAAATTACTAAAAAGGCGGTTCAAGAGGCATTCTCGAAACCTTCTGAGCTAGACATAGACCGCGTTAACGCTCAACAGGCTAGAAGGTTTTTAGACCGAGTTGTTGGTTTTATGGTCTCCCCATTGCTCTGGGGTAAAGTAGCTAGAGGTCTCTCAGCGGGAAGGGTTCAGTCAGTTGCTGTGAAATTAATAGTTGAGAGAGAGCGTGAAATTAAAGCTTTTAATCCAGACGAATATTGGACACTGCATGCTGATTTAGAATCTGTATCTAATGACAAGATCCGTTTTGAAGTCAATAAATTTTCTGGTGTAAATTTTTTACCAAAAAATAAAGAGCAAACATATGGAGCTTTAGATGCCCTAAAACTAGCCAAATACAATGTCATAGGACGCGAGGATAAGCCTACAGGTAGTAAGCCATCTGCCCCTTTTATCACTTCAACGCTACAACAGGCTGCTAGTACAAGACTGGGGTATGGAGTAAAAAAGACTATGGCCATGGCGCAGCGGCTGTATCAGGGCGGCTATATTACTTATATGAGAACAGACTCAATTAATCTCAGTGCAGATTCTGTCTCTGCTTGTAGGGGTTATATTGAGAAGAGCTTTGGTGTTGATTATCTACCAGAAAAACCTAATACATATGTTAGCAAGTCCGGCGCACAAGAAGCTCATGAGGCTATAAGGCCATCCAATGTAGATATTATGCCAAACGATTTGATTGATATGGATGACGCGAGGCAACTCTACCAGCTCATCTGGCAGCAATTTGTTGCATGCCAGATGATGCCAGCACAGTTTACTAGTACAACTATTAAAGTCTGTGCAGAAGACTACGAGATGAAGGCTAAAGGTAGAATTATTAGGTTTGATGGATATCTAAAGGTATTACCCCTGGTTCGCAAGAAAGACGATGATGGGGAGCTACCAGACCTAAATGTTGGTGATTCAATGACACTTAGCGTTCTAGTACCCCTTCAGCATTTTACGAAACCCCCGCCCCGTTTCTCTGAGGCTGCTTTAGTTAAAGAGTTAGAAAAATTAGGTATTGGCAGGCCATCTACCTACGCTTCAATAATCTCAAGAATCCAAGAAGCTGGATACGTAAAAGTAGAAAATCGACGATTTTATGCAGAAAAAATTGGTGATATTGTAACGGTACGTTTAAATGAAAGCTTCGCAGAACTTATGGATTATGGGTTCACTGCAGCTATGGAAAACCATTTAGATGACGTAGCTAGCGGAAAGCGGGACTGGAAAGATGTCCTTAATAAATTTTATGCAGATTTTTCTGTAAGCCTGTCTAGGGCTGAGCAAGAAGAAGATGGTATGCGGCCCAACGAACCGACCCTTACAGATATTCATTGCCCACAGTCAGATTGTGATAGACCGATGTCAATTCGAACTGGTTCTACCGGGGTTTTCTTAAGTTGTTCTGGTTATATTTTGCCACCTAAAGAACGATGCAAGAGTACACTTAATCTTAGTTCTGGTGATGAGGCTATTAATGTTGATGATGACGATGAGGCTGAATCACGACAGCTTATGCAAAAACGTCATTGTGGAATTTGTAGTACGACTATGGATAGCTACTTGGTTGATTCAACAAGAAAACTTTATATTTGTGGAAAAAATCCAACTTGTTGTGGTTTTGAAGTTGAAAAAGGTGTGTTTGCCCTCAAAGGCTATGAAGGGCCTTCTCTTGTGTGCGATAAGTGCGGAATGGATATGCATTTAAAAAATGGTAGATTTGGAAAATATTTTGGTTGTACAGGTGATGCCTGTAAAAATACCCGCAAACTGCTAAGAAACGGTGAACCTTCTCCACCAAAAATGGATCCAGTTCCTATGCCCGATTTGCTATGCAACAAAGTAGAAGATCATTATATATTACGTGATGGGGCTGTGGGTATGTTTCTTGCTGCCAGTCAATATCCAAAGCATCGCGAAACAAGAGCACCACTTGTAATTGAGATTATTCCGTACAAGGACAAAATTGACCCTAAGTATAGTCATATTTTTGATGCTCCACAGCAAGATCCGGATGGACTTAAGGCGCTTATTCGTTTTAACCGGAAAGAAAAGACACACTACGTACAAACAGAGATAGATGCCAAGCCGACGGGCTGGAAGGCGCAATATATTAATTCAAAATGGAGTGTAGAAGACAAGAGAAAAGTAAATAAAAAGAAATAATGAATACTAAAATTAGTCTTATCAATCACATTAAATCTCATCATAGGTATTAAAAAAAGAATAATCATGAATCCTTATATTTCTGTTGTGAATCAAAAAATATCTTTCTGTGACATTTTACTAAAAGAAGGAATATTAAAAAGTGGTTTTTCAGAAAAAGTAACGCATCAGCTAGAATTAGTTTTCTCTGAATCAGCACTCCACCAGCTTAAGTATGCATATATCAATTATTTAAAAGAAATTGGTTCGGTCCATAAATGTAAAGAAGTTGAATCAATTGATTCCATAGAAAATTTGAATTTTGCTTTAGAAGCGATAAAAAAAACTTCAGGTGAGGCGCAAGAGATTAATTTTCTTATTCA
>CAZSMR010000005.1:17659-26344 GCA_964608185.1 uncultured Porticoccus sp.
TAGAAGCGATAAAAAAAACTTCAGGTGAGGCGCAAGAGATTAATTTTCTTATTCACGATCAATCAAGTTGGTTAAGTCAGCTTCTCATTCAATATAAAAAATTATCATCACTTCCTCGTCAGATCATAAAAAAAAATGATAAACAATCTGCTTCTTTGCTTGATGTAAAGCAACTGGATGACAGTATGGATTTGAATTTTATGCTCTTAGATAGATGGAGAAAAGAATTTATAGAGTTGATATCACGGAATCGAGAACTAATGTATGAATGTTGATTTTTTCTTAATTATATAAATGCTAGTTTAAAATCTTCCGACAGCTCTGCTATAATAATAAAGAGATTTTATTTGGCCATTGGAATAGTTATATGTCTTTTTTTGAAATAGTTGTGTTACCTAATGGAGACATTGCCCTTAAGAGGGAAGGTGACTCTGACGAGCCAATTATCCGCATCTCTTTTTCTAAAGAGGTCGATGGTTTTTCTGAAGAATCCAAGATAGATGTCGCAAAAGCTATGATTGATGCTGGTATTGATTTGTTTGATAAGATGGATCTAGATATTTTGCAGAAAAAACAGAGGAACCAGTTTTCTAGCATATCACCGGTGATACATTAAGTAATTGATACTAATGGCTATAATTTTGTTCTCAGGATACCGACACTAACTCCTTCGATTACGAAGTTTTGATCTCTTAGGTCTACAAGGATTGGATCTAGGTCATCATTTTCTGGCATCAGCATGATTTCATATGCTGTAGAATTAGTTTTTAATCTTTTTACTGTTACTTCATCTTCGATTCTGGCTACCACAACTTCTCCGTTTTCTGCAGTATTCGTTTTGTGAACAACAAGTAAATCGCCATCTATAATTCCAATATTTTTCATACTCATACCCTGAACTTTAAGCAAGAAGTCTGCTCTTGGATGGAACATATCCGGCGGTACTTCTAGGTAATCTTCTATGTTTTCAATTGCTAGAATAGCTTCTCCAGCTGCTACACGGCCAATTAAGGGTAGCCCATTTTGTTCTTCTTCAAGGAGACGGATTCCTCGTGAGGTACCCTTTATCATCTCGATAACACCTTTTCTTGCAAGCGCCCTTAGGTGCTCTTCTGCAGCATTTGGGGATCTAAAACCAAGTTCAGTGGCTATTTCTGCTCTTGTGGGGGGGTAGCCAGTTTCTTTTATATTTGTCTTAATTAGGTTTAGGATTTCTTCTTGTCTAGCTGTTAGAGCAATATTGGTCATTTTATGTCTCCATATCAAAACTAAATTTTAATATATTGATATAACTGCTGTTAATAAATATAGCCTGTAATTATAAACAGTATAATCCAAAACTGTACCAACACCAACATTTATTTGATTGCTTCTTTGAATATTTCATTGCTCAATAAGTTTGGATAAAGAGAGCCTATGAAAAATGTTATCAATGGCAAATAAAAAATAATTTATTACATGTATAGTGAAATTGTTCTTAATACTGGTTTATGATTGAATTAAATAAAGTAAACTTTTGCTAGATGTGAGATTTAAGGAAAATGACTATGTCACAAGGGCCTTTAATAATTGATTTGGATGGATTCTCGCTTACATCGTCGGAAAAATCTTTGCTAAAAAGTCGTCATATTGGTGGTGTTATATTTTTTTCTAGAAACTTTAAGAATATAAACCAACTGTTATCGCTTGTGTTTGAAATTAGAAAAATTAAACCAGATATTTTAATTTGTGTTGATCAAGAAGGTGGTCGAGTTCAGCGCTTAAAAAACGGTTTTAGTCAGTTACCCTCAATGAAAATTCTTGGCGATCTCCTAGATACATCGTCAGAAAATTTCATTAAGGATTGCGGATGGTTAATGGCGTCAGAATTAATAGCATGTGACATAGACTTTAGTTTCGCTCCTGTTTTAGATCTTGATATAGATAAGTGCGAGGTAATCGCAGATCGTTCTTTCTCTCAGTACCCAATATTAGCAACAAGAGCAGCAAAACTTTTTATAAATGGAATGAAAGAAGCAGGTATGGGAGCTACGGGTAAGCATTTTCCAGGTCATGGTGGTGTGGTTAATGATAGTCATCATATGACACCGAGGGATGATAGAAATATAGAGAACCTATATGAGCATGATCTTATTCCTTTCAAAGAATTAGCTGGTACATTGGATGCAATAATGCCTGCGCATATCATTTACCCCGAAATAGATCAGGATGCTGTCTGCTTCTCTAAATTTTGGCTAACACAAGTTTTAAGAAAAGATTTAAAATTTGATGGAATTATTTTTAGCGATGATCTTTCCATGAAGGGAGCCGATATTGCTGGCGACTATAAAAATAAAGCTAAGTCGGCACTTGATGCTGGTTGCGATATGATTTTAGTTTGTAATAATAGAGAAGGTGTTATCGAGGTTATAGGGTTTTTAGAATCATACAACTGGACGCCACCCTTAAGATTGTCCAAAATGAATCATAGAAATAAAATATCATGGAAAGAACTAGCTTGTGATAATCGTTGGAAATCAACTAAAGCATTTCTCGCAACTCTTCTCACGAGCTAATCAGAGTTAAAGATACGATTAATACAGGAATTTTTTTATGGCAGTTTTAGAGAGTTGGCTAGTTAATTTAACAGGTGGATTTTATCTGTGGATATTAGAAATATTTCTAATCGTTGCTTGTTCTTTTGTTTTTGGCCACTTAGTTAACAGATTAATAAATATGCTTGAGAGACATGCTGCTAAATCTAAGACAGTTTGGGATGATGCAATCATTGAGGCATTTAGGCGACCAGCTATTTGGGCTATTTGGATTATTGGTATAAATTTAGCAGCATCTGTAGCCTCGAAAGCTGCAGGTTCGGAAATTCATGACCTCATAAATTTAGTAAATAGAGCCTCTATAATTTTTCTTTCTACTCTATTTTTAATTAATTTAATAAAAAGGGCAGAACGTAACTTAACTGATCTTAAATATACTGATGATCCCTGTGACGAGACCACAGTTAAGGCAGTCGGTAAGCTTCTTCGCTTTTCTGTGATTATTACAGCAATTTTAATAGCAATGCAGCTTTTTGGTTATAGTATATCTGGATTACTAGCATTTGGTGGTATCGGAGGCCTAGCAATTGGTTTTGCTGCGAAAGATCTTTTGGCAAACTTTTTTGGTGGTCTAATGTTATATTTTGACCAACCATTTAAGGTTGGAGACTGGGTTAGGTCTCCTGATCAGGAAATCGAAGGTACTGTAGAAGATATTGGATGGCGCTTAACTAGAATCAGAACGTTTGATCAGAGGCCGCTGTATATACCGAACTCTGTTTTTAACAGTATCTCCTTAGAAAATCCTTCAAGGATGTTGAATCGGCGTATATATGAAACGATAGGTATTCGTTATGACGACTTAGGAAAAATGGAAGCAATAGTATTAGACGTTCATGAGATGCTATCTCAGCATGAAGATATTGATAAAAATAAAACGTTAATCGTAAATTTCGATGCATTTGCACCTTCGTCTGCTGATTTTTTTATTTATACTTTTACAAAGACAACAAAATGGACCCTGTATCATCATATAAAACAAGATGTTCTGCTGAAGGTATCAAGCATTATAGATAAACATAATGCTGAGATAGCTTTCCCAACCTCAACTCTTCATATGGTTCCTGGTCCAAAGTCCCATATAGACTGAAGAAAAAAACATAAATTTGATATTTTTGGTTTAAAGCTTACTCAAAAATAATCATATTCTTGTATTTGAGCGACTCATTTTTTACTGCAGTTTAGTTTTTACTAGGCTCTAAAAGCCCTAGTAAATTAGTTGCTCCTTGTATGCGTTGATCAGATGTTTCCATTTCATAGTTGAATTTTAAGCCATTTGGCCCCTGAAAATGATATATGCCTGGTTGTTTTTGAACTAATTCTACTAAGGTTATAGGATCTATTGAAGTAGTAGAGGCGAATTCGATTCGTCCATCTTTAGAGCCAGTTTCTAGTTTAGTAACGCCTAATTTCCGGGCATACAGTTTTATTGATGTAACATGAAATAGATTTTTTAGATAGCCGTTGATTAAGCCAAAACGATCTATCATTTCAACCTGAAGCTCACGAAGTTCTGAATCAGAAACAGCGTTAGCTATTCGCTTGTAAAAAATCAATCGCATGTGCACATCTGGTAGGTATTCTTCAGGGATAAGGGCAGGGATATTAAGTTTGATATCGACATCATTATTTGCTGTGAGCTCTAAATCAGGTAAATTGCCACTCTTTATAGCCTTGACTGCTTTATCAAGTAATTCTGTATAGAGCGTAAAGCCAATTGATTGAATATGACCACTTTGTCCTTTTCCTAAAAGTTCTCCAGCACCACGAATCTCTAGATCATGCGTAGCTATAGTGAAGCCTGAACCAAGTTGATTTGTATCCCTTATGGCCTCAAGTCGCTTGGAGGCGTCAGATGTTAATACTTTTGGTTCAGGTGTTAATAGATAAGCATATGCCTGATGGTGAGATCGGCCAACTCTACCTCTCAGCTGATGAAGTTGTGCGAGACCAAATTTATCTGCTCTATTTATGAGTATGGTATTTGCACTTGGTATGTCAATGCCGTTTTCTATTATAGTACTGCTAACTAGAACATTGAAACGCTGATGATAAAAGTCAGACATAACCTTTTCAAGATCTTTCTCTCTCATTTGTCCGTGTGCAAAGTTAATTTTTGCTTCTGGCATCAGTTCTTGCAACCAGTCAGCTGTATACTCGATACTTCTGACCTCGTTATGTAAGTAAAAAACTTGTCCCCCTCTTAATATTTCTCGCAAAATAGCTTCGCGAATGACACCAGAATCTTTTTCACGTATGAATGTTTTAACAGATAGTCTTTTTGCGGGTGCCGTTGCGATAATAGAGAGATCTCTGATGCCGGACATTGATAGATTAAGAGTTCTAGGAATAGGTGTCGCTGTAAGAGTTAAAATATCAACCTCAGACCTAAGAGATTTAATTTTTTCTTTCTGCTTTACTCCGAATCGATGTTCTTCATCAATTATGAGGAGACCAAGATTCTTATAAGTTATTTTTGCATGTAAAAGCTTATGAGTTCCAATTAATATATCAATTTTTCCAAGGGCCGTATCCTTTAAAATTTTTTCTTGATCTTTCGTTCCAATAAATCTTGATAGCTCACCAATATTTACGGGCCAGCTGGCAAACCGATCTCGGAAATTTTCTACGTGCTGATGGACAAGCAATGTAGTAGGAACAAGTATAACGACCTGCTTTTGACTTGTTACTGCAATAAATGCCGCTCGCATAGCTACTTCTGTTTTACCAAACCCAACATCACCGCAAATTAATCTATCCATAGGTCGCTCAGATAGCATATCTTGCTTTGTTGCTTCGATTGTTTCTATTTGATCTGGAGTTTCTTCAAAAGGAAAGTCGGAACAAAAGGTTTCATAGTCGTCAGCTAATAGTTTACAGGCGAAGCCTTTTTTAGAAGCTCTCATCGAATATATATCTAACAGCTCAACAGCTGTGTCAGATATTTGTTTTAAAGCTTTATTTTTTGATTTCTCCCACTGTTCCCCACCAAGTTTGTGAAGAGGAGTTTGTATTTCTTCTGCTCCACTATAGCGGCTTATTAAATTAAGAGACGAAACAGGTACGTATAGCATAGCCTTATCAGCATACTCTAATGCAAGAAACTCCTGGGGCCACTCTTCCGAGTCAATATTCTTTAATCCTAAATATCTTCCAACACCATGTTCTATATGGACAACTGGTGACCCTATATTTAATTCGGAGAGATTTTTTATAGCTTGCTCTGAACGCCCTATTTTTTTTGCGCGACGTCGGTTTTGTATAATTTTAAGTCCAAATAGCTCTGATTCTGTTACTAATAAAATATTTGGCTTTTTTAGGTATAACCCTCTCTCTATTGGATAGGCTGTTAGGCAGATTTGTTCATTTATATCTGTGAAAGATTTCCAATTATCTACATCTAAATGTTCTATTTCGCTACTACTTAGTATCTTGCTCAAAGCTTCTTTGCGTCCTTGAGTTTCAGCACAAAATAATACTCGCCCACTCAAGCTAGCTAGTAAATTTTTTAACTTTACAAGTGCATTGCTCGCTTCGTTATCAGCAGATATATCGGGTATAGGTTGAAATTTTAAATTGAAAGTTTTTGCAGTTTCATTAATATTATCTTTTATTGCAGATATTTTGATGCACGGATATTTTTTTAAGGCACCAAAAAATTCACTAACTGGAATAAAGACTTCAACTGGAGAGAGAAGTGGATTTTTGCTATCGATATTACATTCTTCAAAACGAGTTTTGACGCTTTCCCAGAAATTTTGTGCACTCGACTCCACATCATTTTCAGTAATAACGAGGCAGTTTTTTGGAAGATATTCAAATATAGAGGAACATTCTTCAAAAAATAATGGCAAGAAATACTCAATTCCTTGTGGTGCAATTCTATTATTTACCTTTGAGTAAATCGAGCATTTTCTATGATCTTCATCGAATCGCTCAACCCATTTTCTTTTAAATATTTTTATAGATTCATCATCCAGTGGAATTTCTTTGGCCGGCAAAAGAAAAATACGGTTAATTTTTTCCTTAGTTAGCTGAGTATCTGGATCAAAAGTCCTTAAGCTTTCAATTTCATCATCAAATAGGTCAATACGAAAAGGCAAAGGAGCGCCCATTGGATATATATCTACGATCGAACCACGTATATTATATTCTCCGCGCTCAATAACTGTGTTGGTGAGATGATAGCCACTAAATTGAAGTTTTTTTCGTAAATCCTCGAGATGAAGTTTATCTCCAACGGTATAGTCAAACGAGCGAGCACCAAAGAAGCTGGTTGGCGGCAATCGGTGCATCATTGTCATAACTGGAGCAACAACTACGAAAGAATTTTTTTTTGGCAAGCTAAATAATATTTTTAATCTCTGAGAAATTATATCTTGGTGCGGCGAAAATTGATCATATGGTAGAGTTTCCCAATCAGGAAATTGAGAAACTTTAGATTTGTCTCCTAAAAAAAAAGAAATCTCAGATTCTATTTGTGACGCCGATCTAGCGGATGAGGCAACTACAAGAATAGGTCCTTTATGTTGTTGTGAGGCTTCAGCGATACTAAGTGATAGTCCAGCACTAAAAGCTCCGCTCCATATGCGTTTTTCGCCTGATGAATTGACTAATGGTAGCGAAAGAACTGGCATAAAATATATAACGCTGTAAGTTAGTAATTTATTTTCATGGCGTATCTCGCTGTTAAAGATTTTGCCATAGTTGATTAAGTATTTCGGACAGGTATTTTAGCCATGGTTCTATTATATTGATATGGTCTTTTCATAAATTGTGAATGTTTCGTGCAAATATAAACCTAATCTATGAGGGGGGTTAAAATGAGTAATTGCAGTCCATACAAAGTCATGGTCTTGTCGGTTATTTTTTTACTTATTTTAGGTGGATGCTCGGCTCAAAATTTTAACCTAAAGGATCTAGCAAAATCAGATATGGATGAGGTTGCTGACCATCATTACAAAGAAATAGAATCATTACTTAGAGAACTTACTATAAAACTGTACAAAAGAAATCCTAAATATCTTAAAGTTTTGCATGGATACAATAATGAGCTCCGAAGTATAGATTTTAGATTAAAACAAATTTTTGATAGACCAGGAAAATCTGAGATATCTGAAATTTCAAAATATGGAACCGAAGCAGTTGAATTAGCACTTGATAACAATTATGGCGGGGATAGAGTCTTAGCCTTTATGGCTGGATTAACCGATATGATAAAAAAATCTTATGGTTATAATACGGAATTTTTCATTTATACAGAATTAAAAGAGCAGGATCTTTACTTAAGTGCACGTAATTTAGAGATTGCATTTTGGCGTCTAACTTCCTATAGAAATTTAGCGGGTGAACCTTTCATACTCAGCAACAGTAGAGGTAGCGAGATAGAAAATCTTAGCTATGAGCGCATATTTGGAAAAATGATTGCACTGCAGGATATGTTGGCGCGAATATCGTCTGGAAAAAATAACAGAATGCTTAAAACTGTTGTTCAAAATGTAGCAACCAAGGCTTTTTTCCCATTTTAATTAAAAGTTATTGTAATAAACTATATGCATAAGATATCAGTTTTTTTAAGAAGTATTACAATCTCCTTGCGATTATTTGTGCATACCAAAAAATGTAACCCTATTTTCTGTTCAACTGAGGTTGCTCTCATAAGGCCGAAACCTGATAATAGCCTTATAAACATATGTTGAATTTCAAGTCAGAGGCTTAAAATAGTGATAGAAAATACTCGCCCTATACCTGCAGATTTTTTTTCGGACTGGAAAGAACGTGAAGCACTTTCTGAAGCCATGATCCCTTTAATTGGCAGTCTTTATCGTGAAAAAAATATTTCTCTATATATGTACGGTAAAAGTATGGTTAATCGTTCGGTTATAGAGCTCATGAAGGCTCATAGATTTGTGCGCCAGATTGAACAAAACGAATTATCAGAATATGAAACATTTCCTTTGATCTCTGCTTTATCAAAAATGGACTTAGGTCCAGCGCATATAGATGTTGGAAAACTGGCTGTAAAGTATCAGGATTCACAAGAAGGGTGCAAACTAGTTGATTTTCTAGCTAAAGAGGTTGGTGAAGATCT
>CAZSMR010000005.1:26354-48244 GCA_964608185.1 uncultured Porticoccus sp.
ACCCTCAAGATGTAGTCCTCTATGGCTTTGGTCGAATCGGTCGCCTCTTAGCAAGATTATTAATAGAAAAAACAGGAAGTGGTGATATGCTTCGCCTTAGAGCTATAGTCGTTCGTAGGGGTTCTAGTGAAGATGATCTTTGTAAGCGAGCAAGCCTGTTACGACGTGATTCTGTTCATGGCGCGTTTGATGGAACAATTCGTATTTTAAAAGATAAGAACATTTTAGTATGCAATGGAAATCCTATTCAGGTTATTTATGCAGAGTCACCCAGCGACATAGATTATACAAAGTTTGGTATTAGTAATGCTATATTGATCGATAACACTGGGGTTTGGCGAGATGAAAAAGGTTTAGGGCAACATTTAAAGTGTCCCGGTGCTGCAAAAGTGATACTAACAGCTCCCGGTAAAGATCATATTCCAAATATAGTATATGGAATAAATCACCACCAAATTCAGGATAGTTCAAAAATCATATCAGCAGCCTCTTGTACTACTAATGCAATAGTTCCCATTCTAAAAGTACTTCAGGATAAATTTGGAATAAAAAGTGGACATGTCGAAACAGTTCACTCATACACCAATGATCAAAATCTGATCGATAATTATCATAAAGGCGCAAGACGCGGTCGGAGTGCTGCGCTAAATATGGTGTTAACAGAAACTGGTGCGGCTAAAGCAGTCGCTAAGGCACTGCCTGAACTTGAAGGAAAGCTCACAGGAAATGCGATAAGAGTACCTACCCCTAATGTATCTATGGCTATTCTAAATCTGCGTCTTAATCATGAGACAACTTTAGAGGAGATAAATAGTTATGTTAGAAAAATGTCCCTACATTCTCAGTTGCAAAATCAGATTGATTACACAAAATCTTCAGAAGCAGTCTCAACAGACTTTGTTGGATCACGTCATGCCTGTATATATGATGCACAGGCAACAATCGTAGATCGAGATAATGTCATATTGTATTGCTGGTACGACAATGAGTTTGGTTATAGTTGCCAAGTTATTAGGTGTCTTGAACAATTTGCTGGTATTTCATGGCGGATGATTCCAAGATAACAGATATTTGATTTTTTCTTCATCAAAATAGAATATATGTTTTAAGGCTAAGCCAATATTTAGTAATTTAAGCAAAGAGATCTCTGAATGCTAACCTCGACATCATATAACTAAGAGTTATATCTTTCAATCTATCGGCATACCCATTATATTTATTGAGTTAACTTAGAAGTAAAGCACTAAAAAAATTTGTTCCACTGTTTTTAATCACGTATAATTATGCCGTCTAATTTCTAGTAAATTTAAAAATATAGTATAAGAATATGTTTTTTTTAAGAAACTGTTGTTTTTTTTTCAACTTTTTTTGAAAACAAATAAATGCATCATACTTTAATAGTAATGATAACTATTATCATTACTATACTTTATTTAATACTACTTTAAAAGCAGTTAACGTTTAAAACAATTTTAAGGCGCTACATAATGGTGAAAATTTATAAGGGTATGGACATACCCTTATCCGGAGAACCCGAACAAATAATACATGAGGGGGTTCCTGTAAAATCTATCGCTGTAGTGGGAGATGACTATATTGGCATGAAGCCTACTATGTCAGTAAAAGTAGGAGAATCAGTCAAGGCAGGTGAAATACTCTTTTCTGATAAAAAAACAGAAGGTGTGCATTATACTTCCCCGGTAAGCGGTAAAGTATCCTCAGTCAATCGTGGAGAGCGAAGAGTCCTTCAGTCCGTAGTAGTAGATATAGTTGGAAATGAAAAATTAAAATTTAAACACTACTCTCCTATAGAATTATCAGTCTTAGATAGAGATCTTGTTGTCGACAACCTAGTTGCATCTGGCTTATGGACGTCTATAAGAACTCGGCCATATTCAAAGGTTCCTTCTCCTTCCTCTGAAGCGCCAAATTCAATTTTTGTTACGGCCATCGATACAAATCCTTTAGCGGTAAATCCGGAAGTTGTTATTAGTGAAAGAAGCGAAGATTTCAATAATGGGCTTTCAGCACTTAAACGCCTAACGGCTGGTCCTTTGCACCTCTGTGTTTCAGGCAACTCGAAGCTTGCTGGAAGTGATGTAGATGGTGTCCTTGAGCAACGATTTACTGGTCCTCATCCAGCTGGCCTAGCAGGCACGCATATCCATTTTATAGATCCTGTAAGCGACAAAAAAACAGTATGGGTTGTAGGGTATCAGGATGTACTAGCAATCGGAACCTTGTTCACCACAGGTTATCTGGATAGTCGCAGAGTAGTATCTTTATGTGGACCACAAATGATAAAGCCGAGACTCATTCGTACAATTATTGGTGCAGATATCAGTGAATTAATAAAAAATGAACTTCATGATGGCGAAAGTCGAGTTATTTCAGGGTCAATACTGTCCGGCCGTACTGCTTCTTTAGCCTATGCAGACGGCGTATTTTCTTTTTTGGGGCGCTATCATACTCAAATTACTGCAATTCTTGAGGGACATCAGCGTGAGTTTTTACGTTATGCATCCTTAGGGGTCAATCGTCATTCAGTATTACCTATTTATCTCTCTTCTATAGGTCCTGCTAAAGAGAAAAAATTCAATTTTAATACAAACACAAATGGTAGCGAGAGAGCGATGGTACCTATTGGGAACTACGAAAAAGTTATGCCTTTAGATGTATTGCCCACTCAACTTTTACGAGCATTAATTGTTGGTGATACTGAAGTAGCACAAAAACTTGGATGTCTAGAACTTGAAGAAGAAGATTTGGCGCTTTGTAGCTATGTGTGCGTTGGAAAATACGAATATGGGCCAATTTTGAGAAATAATCTATCTCGTATTGAGAAGGAGGGTTAATAGTGAAAGCACTCCGCAACTACTTAGATAGAATTGAGCCTCATTTTAATAAGGGCGGAAAATTTCAGAGTTTTTTTGCTTTGTACGAGGCTGTTGATACGATTTTTTATTCGCCAGGATCAGTCACTAAAAATGGTTCACATATTCGTGATGGTATTGATTTAAAGCGAGTAATGATAACAGTTTGGCTCGCTACATTTCCAGCCATGTTTTATGGTATGTACAATCTTGGCTTCCAAGCAAATACCATTCTTGCCGGACAAGATGCAGCTTTTAATACAGATTGGCATGAAACAATTATTTTGATGTTTGCTGGACATGATCCTACAAGTATATGGGACTGTATGTTTTATGGTGCAGTCTATTTCATTCCAATTTATATGGTTACATTTATCGCTGGCGGTTTCTGGGAGGTGCTTTTTGCTTCTGTGAGAGGCCACGAGATAAATGAAGGATTCTTTGTAACTTCAATTTTGTTCGCTTTGATCTGTCCTCCAGATATACCACTGTGGCAAGTTGCTCTAGGAATAAGTTTTGGAGTTGTTATTGGGAAAGAGGTATTCGGAGGAACAGGGAAAAACTTCCTTAATCCTGCATTAACAGGGCGAGCATTTCTTTTCTTTGCTTATCCTGCTGAACTATCTGGTGATGCCGTCTGGACTGCTGTTGATGGTTATACTGGAGCAACAATGCTTTCTGTTGCAGCTACAAACGGTATTGAGGCTGTACAGCAAAATCTCACATGGTTTGATGCATTTATTGGAAACAAGCAAGGCTCTATTGGTGAAACATCAATTCTTGCAATTTTAGTTGGTGGCGCTATTCTTCTTCTGACAAGAATCGGAGCATGGCGGATCATGTTGGGAGTTTTTGTTGGTATGGTTGCTTTATCCTCTCTCTTTAATTTCATTGGCTCAGATACAAATCCAATGTTTAACGTTCCTTGGCATTGGCATTTAGTTATTGGTAGTTTTGCTTTTGGGCTTGTATTTATGGCAACTGATCCTGTTTCTGCTTCTATGACAGATACAGGTAAATTCTGGTACGGATTACTGATCGGAATCATGACAGTACTAATACGTGTTGTTAATCCTGCTTATCCTGAAGGAGTTATGTTGGCCATACTTTTTGCTAACTTATTTTCGCCTTTAATAGATCACTTTGTAGTTGAGGCTAACATCAAAAGGAGAATGGCTCGTGGCTAAAAATGACTCTACCTCAAAAACAATAAGGGTTGCCTTAACGCTTTGTATTATCTGTTCAGTTATTGTCTCTACAGCTGCAGTGCTTCTCAGGCCAGCGCAACAAGCTAATAAGGATCTCGACAGAAAAACAAATATTCTTGCCGCTGCAGGTATGCTCGAAAAGGGTGACGACGTCATAGCCAAATTTGAGACTATAAAAACAAGAGCCGTTGATCTTACAACTGGAAAATTTAGTGATTCAGTCGATCTTCAAACCTACAATCAAAGAAAAGCTGCTAAAGACCCAGAGCTCTCTATTGATCTTGGAGATGACGATATAGCTAAAATTGGCCGGCTTCCTAAATATATGATCGTTTATGTAGTTGAAGGAAATACCGGATTAGAAAAAATAATCCTTCCTGTTAAAGGTTATGGATTGTGGTCAACTTTGTATGGTTTCGTTGCGCTAGAATCTGATCTAAATACTGTAGCTGGTTTAGGATTTTACGAGCATGCAGAAACCCCTGGCCTAGGGGGTGAGATTGACAATCCCTCTTGGAAGGCCCAATGGATAGGCAAAAAAAGCTATGACTCTAATCAAAAACAAGCTTTAACTGTCATTAAGGGTAAAGTCGATACTAGTAGGCCGCAATCAGTTCACGAAATAGATGGATTGTCGGGAGCGACCCTCACTAGTAAGGGTGTAGATAATCTTATAAAATTCTGGATGGGTGAAAACGGATTCGCACCTTTTCTAGCAAATTTGCGCGCAGGGGAGGCTTGATATTGTCTAGTAAAATGAAAGGTATCTTATTAAAACCAATCTTTAATGAGAACCCAATCGCACTCCAAATTTTAGGCATATGCTCAGCTTTAGCTGTTACATCCAGCTTGAAAGTAACATCAGTGATGTGTATTAGTCTAACAGTTGTAGCTGCGATTTCTAGCATGCTAGTTTCACTCATCCGAAATCAAATACCAGGAAGTATTCGAATAATAGTTCAGATGACCATCATAGCCTCGGTTGTTATTCTTGTAGATCAGGTTTTAAAGGCTGTAGCGTATGATATAAGTAAGCAACTCTCTGTTTTTGTTGGTTTAATAATAACCAATTGTATTGTGATGGGTCGCGCTGAAGGGTTTGCGATGAAGAATCCACCTATTGATAGTTTTTTAGATGGGATCGGTAATGGTTTGGGATACAGTGTTATTTTGCTAGCGCTTGCATTTGTTCGAGAGCTATTTGGTTCTGGAACCCTTTTCGGATTCGAGGTATTCCAAATAGTCACCAATGGCGGATGGTACGTACCTAACGGACTACTATTATTACCACCGAGCGCTTTCTTTTTGATTGGATTGTTTATTTGGGGTTTAAGAGCCTGGAAAAAAGCACAAATTGAAGCTCCTGACTTTAAAATTGCAGCAAATACATCCAAAGGGGAGGTTTTCTAATGGAGCATTATTTGAGTTTGTTCGTAAAATCAGTATTTATAGAAAATATGGCTTTATCCTTTTTTTTGGGTATGTGTACTTTTCTAGCCATCTCCAAAAAAGTTCAAGCTGCTATGGGTCTTGGAATCGCTGTGATCGTAGTATTAGTAGTGACTGTTCCAGCTAACTATCTGATTTTCAAATACCTTTTGACAGAAGGAGCTCTAGTATGGACCGGTATAGACGGTATGGATCAAGTAGATTTGAGCTTTCTTGGGCTCCTTAGTTACATTGGTGTGATAGCTGCAATTGTTCAGATAATGGAAATGTTTCTGGATAAGTATGTTCCAGCTTTATATAGTGCATTAGGTGTGTTCTTGCCACTAATTACAGTTAATTGCGCTATATTGGGGGCAGCTTTATTCATGGTTGAAAGGGATTATGATCTAGCAGAAAGCACAGTATACGGACTGGGCGCTGGATTCGGCTGGGCATTAGCCATTGTAGCGCTCGCTGGAATAAGAGAAAAACTCAAATATAGTGATGTCCCAGATGGACTGCAGGGTCTCGGAATTACTTTCATTACTGTCGGTCTTATGTCATTAGGCTTTATGTCCTTTGGTGGAATCGATCTTTAATAGCTAGGGAGAAAAATAACAGCATGAATTTAGAGATTTTACTCGGTGTAGGAATGTTTACAGGAGTAGTACTAGCTCTAGTTGCTTTTATTCTGGCAGCTCGGGAAAAATTGGTTAGCTCAGGTCTTGTAACTATCGATATTAATGGTGAAAAAGATATCACTGTTCCTGCAGGCGATAAACTCCTGCTAACTTTGTCTAATGCAGGTTTATTTTTGGCATCTGCATGCGGGGGTGGTGGAACATGTGCGCAATGCAAATGTATTGTAACTGAGGGTGGTGGATCCATGCTGCCAACTGAAGAATCTCATTTTTCAAAACGTGAGGCTAACGAAGGATGGCGGTTATCATGTCAGACTGCTGTAAAACAGGATATGAAGGTAGTTGTTCCTGAAGAGGTCTTTGGTGTTAAGCAATGGGAATGTACTGTAGAAGCTAATCCAAATGTTGCCACTTTTATAAAAGAATTAACTTTGCGTTTGCCTGATGGAGAGAGTGTAGACTTCAAAGCTGGTGGATATGTTCAGCTTGAATGTCCGCCTCATCACGTAAAATATAGCGAGTTTGATATAGAAGAAGAGTACCGAAAAGATTGGGAGCGTTTTGGTTTTTTTAAACATGAGTCTATTGTTGACGAGACTGTTATAAGAGCTTACTCCATGGCGAATTATCCAGAAGAAACAGGAATAGTTAAGTTTAACATCCGATGTGCAACACCGCCTCCTGGTACTGATGGAATACCTCCAGGAGTTATGTCTTCTTGGGCGTTTAATCTAAAGCCTGGTGATAAGGTTAACGTTTTTGGCCCCTTTGGTGAATTTTTTGCTAAAGATACATCTACGGAAATGGTTTTTATTGGGGGAGGAGCAGGTATGGCTCCTATGCGATCACATCTATTTGACCAGCTTCGCCGCATAAAAACAGATCGAAAAATTTCATTTTGGTATGGAGCTCGATCCATGCGGGAATGTTTTTATAATGACGAATATGACACTCTTGCTGAAGAAAATAAAAATTTCGACTGGCATTTAGCTCTATCTGACGCCCAACCAGAAGACAACTGGTGCGGACATAAAGGCTTCATACATAATGTACTTTTCGAAAATTATCTTAAAGATCATCCTGCACCTGAGGATTGTGAATATTATATGTGTGGGCCACCTATGATGAATTCAGCCGTCATCTCCATGCTGACCGATCTTGGAGTTGAACGTGACAATATATTTCTAGATGATTTTGGTGGTTAGACTATATGTTGTATATTGAAAAAAAAATTAAAACGGGGCTTGCAGCCTCGTTTTTGTTGATAGATTATTCAAAAAAAAAGACCTCAGTTCTCTTGGTTGCTTGTCTTTTTTTCTTAACAGGATGTAATGGTAATCATACTGAAATAGTCTATACAGGCTTAGTGATGGGTACCACTTATGAAGTAAAAATAGTTTCGACAAAAAAAAATGATCCAAAATTACGTAATATAATAGATGCTCGACTTCAAAAAATGAATAGAATTTTTACCACGTATGATGATACTTCTGAACTGATGGTTTTCAATTCTTCACCACTAAACGTACCTCAAGCCGTTTCTTCAGAAATGATTGATGTTTTGCGGGTATCACAAGAAATCTTCATAAAGTCTAGAGGCTCATTTGATCCGACTGTATGGTCACTTGTGGATCTTTGGGGGTTTGGAGCAGTACCATCTAATCATGTTATTCCAGATCATGATTCAATCTCAAATCTTTTAGCGTTAGTTGGGCTAAACAACATCTCTATAGAAGAAGACAATAATCTTGTAGCTCGTCTTCGTGATGTAAAGTTAGACCTTTCAGCTATAGCAAAAGGCTATGCTGCTGATAGTGTCTCAGAATTATTAAACTCTATGGGAATTGATAGCTATCTTGTTGAGGTAGGCGGTGAATTACGTATTAAAGGAAAAAAAGCAAATGGCAAAAACTGGCATATAGCCATCGAAAAGCCATATATTTCTATAGATGGAGTACAAGCGATTATCCAGGTAACTGATTCAGGAGTCGCTACATCTGGAGACTATCGTAACTATTTTGAAGAAAATGGAAAAAGGTACTCCCATACAATAGATCCTCGCACAGGTTATCCAATTAGTCATAATTTGGTTTCTGCGACTGTAATAGCTGACACTGCTGCTAAAGCAGATGCCTTTTCAACTGCGATGATGGTGCTTGGTCCAGAGGACGCAATAGATATAGCTGAAGAAAATAACCTTGCAGTTTATTTAGTAATTAAAAACTCTAATGGTTTTGATGTTGTTTTTTCTAAAGCTTTTGCCCCATTTATTATTGGAGAATAAGTATGCTCGAACTATTTCTTGCATTTGTTGTTTTAGTTTTAATCATGGCTGGTATGGCGGTGGGTATAATTATGGGGAAAAGCCCTCTAAAAGGATCTTGCGGCGGTGTGGGAGCAGCGCTTAATGAAAGCAACTACACCTGTGATTTATGTGAAGACGATCAAAAAAAATGCGATGATCTGTCGCAATATAGAGAGAAAAACACAACACAAGGATCCGGTCTTGCAGACACTTACCAAGCTACAACTAAGCGTCAATAGAACTATGCAAATTTTTGGAGAAATTCAAAATATAAGACAATCTTTATTTTTTTTGCAATTTAAGTTTTTCCCCAATTTTTAGTAGTGAATTTAATTTTAAGCCATTCCAGTTAACAATATTTTTTATTGAAACATGATTTTCTCTTGAAATTTTCCATAAAGAATCTCCGTCTTTAACAACATATAAAGTTTCAGAAGATCCTTGGGTTCTATCGAGTCCAGTACCAGGTATTTTTAATTCTTGCTGAATTTGAATGATGTCTCCATTAATGTTGTTGATACGCATTAACGCTTTTGTGCTTATATCATATTGTGCTGCAATTTCTGAAAGTGTATCACCCTGTTTAACTATATATATTTTTATTGGTGACCATTCTTTCTGTGGTATTTTCCCCAAAGATTTAAGAAAATTATCTTTATACCCAATAGGTAATAAAAGATTTTTGGGGCTTTCAGGATGAGTTACCCCTAATTTATATCCGGGATTCAGCATAACCATTTCATCAATACTGATCCCAGCTATTTCAGCTGCTTTAGATATGTCTATCTGAGTGGTTAAAGGCACAACCTCGAAATATGGCTTGTCAGCGAGAATTGGCAGACTGATGTCATATTTTTTTGGACTAGCTATTATTCTAGATAAAATCAACAATCTAGGAACGTAAGACATTGTTTCTTTGGGTAGCTTAAGAGACCAAAAGTCAGCAGACTTGCCGTTTTTTTTATTTCTTCTTATAGATCTTCTGACCGTTCCTTCTCCACCATTATAAGCTGCTAGAGTTAGTAGCCAATCACTATCAAAACGATTATAAAGATATAAAAGGTATTCAATCGCAGCATCTGTCGACTTGATTGGATCACGACGTGCATCATACCAAAAATCTTGTTTTAATCCCTGTTTTCTAGCCGTAGCTGGAATGAATTGCCAAAGTCCAGATGCGTGTTGACTTGAGTACGATAAAGGATTATAGGTGCTCTCTATGGCAGGTAAAAGAGCAAGTTCTAAAGGTATATTTTTATGCTCAAGTTTGTTGATAATATGATATATATAAGGCTTTCCATTCTCTGTTATTTTATCTATATACTTTTGATGATCTTGATCCCAGTGTTTCATATCATCAAGCTCTTGACGATCATAATGCTCTCGCAGCGTTAATCCTTTTCTCAATCTAGACCATAGATCTGAAGGCTTCTTTAGCTTAAGAGCTATTGCTTTGTGAGTAGTTTTTGAAGATTGATATTCCAGCTGATTTGATTTTTTTATACTTTGTTGCGAGCAGCCAGAGCTGATAATGGAAAATAAAATGAGAGACACTAGTAGTTTAAAATGCATTATTATCACTGATAGATTGAATTTAAAGCTAAATACTAGTGAATTTCGACGATTCGATTTTTATTGTAGCATTATTTTTCTTAAGCAACTCTTTCTGTTCCTAGTGTTATTTATAATTATAATCTTTGATTTTAGTAGGTATCTTTCCATTTTCTAATAGCTGCAAAGGTTTGACTAACATTAAGATGTGATTTTTTGGTGAATGATTTAACAGCTTCTTGAATATCTTTATTATCAGCCCTTAAGAAAGGATTAATTTCTAGTTCTAAACCAATTGTAGATGGAAGCGATGGCTTATTTTGCATGCGTAATATCCGCACCTTCTCTGCATATTTTTTTAAGGATTCATTTTTAGGGTCAACGTTCAGTGCAAAGCCAGTATTGTTTTCCGTGTACTCATGACCACAATATATTTTGGTGGAGGGGGGTAAGGTAGATAGCTTAGAAAGAGATGCATGCATTTGTTGCGGTGTTCCTTCAAAGAGCCTGCCACATCCACCAGAGAACAAGGTATCACCGCTAAATAGGATGGAGTCTTTGGCTGAATAATAAGCAAGATGGTCACGGGTGTGTCCAGGTATACTAATAACTTCAAATTCATGACCAGATAAAAATATGATATCTTTATCACATACTGTGTTGGTTGCTTGCTCAATCCTCTGTGTTCCAAAAACTGGAATAGAATAGTGTTTTAGCAATTCATCTATTCCACCAGTATGATCTGGATGGTGGTGTGTAATTAAAATTCCATCTAATGAAAACTTCAGTAAATCAAGCATTTCTATAACTGGTTCTGCATCTCCGGGATCTACGATATATGTTGAATTAGTATCCTTTGAATGCATAAGCCAGATATAATTATCTTTAAATGCAGGAATTGCATGAATGATAAATGTCATTACAGGACCCTTTTTATCTTAAATATAAACTGAGAGCTAAATATTGAGCCATTTAATAGATAGACAATAACAAGTAATAAAAATTTAGCTTTCATTATTTTTAGATTTTTAAAAATATCATATGCTACTAGATGTAGATGCAATTTATACAATTCTAACAAAAAAATATGTTGCTCGACTAGAATTTATAGGAAATATAACTAGGAAAAATCTAAATACTTTAGTGGGGTGTGGCGGGAAGCCAGTAAAAAATTATATTAAACTACTATATACAGAATTTTTAAAAAAATAATATTAAAAGTAATCTTAGAAAAAATTCAGGAGCATACAATTGAAAGAAGTTGAGATTTTTACTGATGGCGCGTGTAGGGGCAACCCCGGCCCTGGAGGCTGGGGTGCTCTTTTAAGGTACGGAAAAAATGAAAAAAAAATCAGTGGTGGAGATCAACTAACGACAAATAACAGAATGGAGTTAATGGCAGCAATTAAAGCTCTTGAGTCATTAAAAGAACCCTCCAGAGTAACTCTAACGACTGATTCTGAGTATGTAAGGCAAGGTATAACAAGTTGGATGTCTGGCTGGAAAAAACGTGGCTGGATGACAGCCAATAAAAAACCCGTCAAAAATATTGATCTATGGCAGAGTCTTGAAAAAGCCTCTGGCGTTCATGAAATTGATTGGATGTGGGTTAAAGGACATAGTGGTCACCGTGAGAACGAATTAGCAGATCAACTAGCAAATCAAGGTATAGATGAATTAAAAAATATATCTTAGAAAAGTTGCTTAATAATATAGTTAATGTGGCAGTATATAAATTAAGGTTAATGCTTATGTTAAGACAGATAGTGCTAGATACAGAGACAACTGGCTTAGAGCCTAGTGAAAATCATCGCATTATTGAAATTGGCTGTGTTGAGCTTATAGACAGACACTTAACTGGTAATCATTATCATCAGTATATCAATCCAGAAAGAGAAATAGACCAAGGTGCTGTTGAAGTGCATGGGCTTACAACAGAATTTCTTTCTGATAAGCCAAATTTTTCATCTATATCTCAAGAATTCTTACAGTTTATAAATGGTGCCGAGCTGATAATTCACAATGCACCGTTCGATATTGGGTTTATTGACCATGAGTTCGCTAAGCTACAAGGAAAAAATATATTTATAAACGATATTTGCTCCGTCATAGATACTTTGATCATGGCTCGCAAACGCCATCCTGGTCAAAGAAACAATCTTGATGCACTTTGTAAAAGATACTTCGTCGATAACTCAAAGAGAGATCTGCATGGAGCCTTGCTTGACTCAGAAATACTAGCAGATGTGTATTTGCTGATGACGGGGGGTCAAGTCAACCTCTCTTTAGATGGCGATGGTAATTCTAGTGATGGAGTGGTTAAAAACGCTATACGCCGTTTAGCTAGCGAAAGACCTCGACTTAAGGTTCTTCGCGCTAGTGAACAAGAACTATCTTCTCACAAAAAAAAATTGGATGAGATTAATCAAGATAGCAATGGAAATTGTTTATGGCTGAAAGGTTAAGTTATAACCCTTTAGCCATCTCTGAAGTATAGTTACAGTATATATACAACGGCTAAACCACCAACTACAGAAAGAACGATAGTGTAAGGTATAGCCATAAATACCATTCTTCCGTAGGACAGTCTAATAAGTGGAGCTAGAGCTGATGTTAATAAAAACAAAAATGCAGCCTGACCATTGGGTGTCGCAACACTTGGAAGATTGGTTCCGGTATTAATAGCAATAGTAAGCAAATCAAAATGATCTCTTGATATTGTTCCCGCATCCAGAGCAGCTTTCACTTCGTTTATGTATACAGTTGCAACGAAAACATTATCGCTTATGGCAGAAAGAATACCATTAGCAGCAAAAAACATTATAGGCTGAACACTCAATTCCATGGCTAGCACCCCATCAATAATAGGCTTGAATAGGTGCTGATCATGTATCACCGCAACAATTGCAAAAAATACAACCAGTAACGCAGTAAAAGGTAAAGCCTCTTCAAAGGCATGACCTAATCGATGCTCCTCAATAACCCCATTAAACGCTGTAAGCAAGACAATAACTGACAGTCCAATTAATCCTACTGGCGCGATATGTAGAGCGAGCCCTACGACTAGAAAAAGGGCAACAAG
The DNA here is from genome assembly GCA_964608185.1 of uncultured Porticoccus sp. GTDB lineage: Bacteria > Pseudomonadota > Gammaproteobacteria > Pseudomonadales > Porticoccaceae > Porticoccus. Next base: position 39,443 of record CAZSMR010000005.1, read on the forward strand.
AGCCTGGATTACGAGAGCTGCTTTATTACTGCTTGTTAGCTTCTTAGATTGCTCGATATCAAACTCCTCCAAAACAGTTCTTACTGCATCGGGTAGTATTGTTCCGTACCCGAACCAGCGTAACTTTTCTAGAAGAACACACGTTATTAAGCCGCAGACTAACACAGGCATAGTAACAGGAGCCATCATGAAGAAAAATTCCATAAAATTCCAGCCAGCTTTTTTTGCTATTAATAGATTTTGTGGTTCTCCTACAACAGTAGTCACGCCACCCAAGGCTGTTCCAACTGCCCCATGCATAATTAAATTTCTTAAGAAGCTGCGAAACTGTTCGAGGTTTTTTTGATTGTCTGGAAGAACCGTTACGTCATCAGAATGGTCGTGATCTGCTTCATCCTGCAAATTTTTCCCAGATGCAACCTTGTGATATACAGAATAAAAACCAATTGCAACACTAATAAGCACTGCAGTTACGGTAAGCGCATCCAAGAAAGCTGATAAAATAGCCCCTGCGAAACAAAATAACAAAGATAAAACTGCTTTAGATCGAATTTTAATGAGAATTTTTGTAAATGTGAATAAAAGCAGATCTCTCATGAAATAGATACCTGCGACCATAAAGATAAGCAATAAAATGACCTCAAGATTCCCCTCTACTTCATGGAGTATTGTATCGGGACTTGTCATTCCTAAGAAAACTGCCTGAATTGCAAGGAGCCCTCCTGGTTGAAGTGGGTAGCATTTCAATGCCATAGCTAAACAGAATATAAACTCTAGAATTAAACACCAACCAGCTATAAAAGATCCTAAAGGGCTAAATAGTATTATGGGATTAACAACCAAAAAGGCTAAAATTGTATATTTATACCAGGCAGGTGAATTGCCTAAAAAATTCTTGCTGTAGGCATGAAATGATGACTGAGACATAGGATCCCCCTTTAATTCTTTTTTATTATCAGTTTTTCTATAAATATAGATGCTACATTAGCACCTTATAAGTATATGCCAAAGTAGTCCTTTGTAAAATTTTAAAAAAGAAGAATTCTAAAAATTATTTATTTAAGATCGAGCTATAAGAACTTATAATTAGTTACCAAACAAAAGATTCCAGTTAATTAAAGTTTACTGTTATAAGAGTGGTATAGTTAATAGTTCAGGCTTTATCAAAAATAATAGTTTCATATCAAAGGATCGGGGGGCAAAATTGGAATTTTTATTTGAATACGCTTTATTTTTAGCAAAAGTATTTACATTTGTAGCTGCTTTTTTGATCGTAATATCTGGCTTGTCCAGCCTAAGCACCAAAAGTCGCCGAAACAACAAAGATGAACTTCAGGTCCTCCATTTGAATCAAGCTATGGAAAAAACTAGTCGCGTATTAGAAGACTCCATACTTAGTGATCTTGAAAAAAAAGAAGCTAGCAAGAAAAGAAAAATTGCAATTAAAGAATTAAAAAAAATAAAATCAACAAGAAAAAGAATCTTTTTGATAGATTTCCAAGGTGATATAAAAGCATCAGCTTCCTCTTCTCTCCGTGAAGAGGTCACTGCAGTACTAAGTCAAGCTAGAGCCGAAGATGAAGTAGTAGTTAGACTTGAAAGCTCAGGTGGAATGGTGCATAGCTATGGTTTTGCATCAAGTCAACTTCATAGAATTAAAAAGAAAGGCGTATCGTTAACTATATGTGTAGACAAAGTAGCGGCAAGTGGCGGTTATATGATGGCATGTGTGGCTAATAAAATACTTTGTGCGCCTTTTGCCTTTATTGGTTCAATAGGTGTAGTAGCACAGTTACCAAATTTTAATCGTTTATTAAAAAAACATGATATTGATGTTGAGCTTCATACTGCTGGAGCGCATAAAAGAACACTCACTATGTTTGGTGAAAATACTCAAGAAGATCGAAGCAAGTTTGTAGAAGATTTGGATAACACGCATAGATTATTTAAGCATTTCGTTTCTGAGCACAGGGCAGGTATAGACATAAACAATATTGCTACCGGAGAAGTATGGTTGGGTACTGAAGCTAAGGTAAAAGGGCTTATTGATGAACTAATAACGAGCGATGAATATTTACTCGATAAGTCAGCTGATACTGATATCTATCAAGTAATTTACGCTAAACACAAAAGCTTCCCAGAAAAAATAGGTTTAGCTGCAGAAATAAGCGTCAATAGGCTATTAAAGAGGTACTGGAATAAGTTATTCTCATAAGACTTAACAGATCAGATTTAGTAGTCAATCAGCAATACTCGGCGTAAGATTCTGCTAAATGTGGTTAATTTAAATTATTATGGCTTACAGTTAAAAATTTATGAGTATTTATCAGACAATTGAAAAAAAAATTGAGAAATCTCTATCTCCGTTAGTTCTGCGTATAGAGAATGAAAGCTATAAGCACTCTGTTCCAAGAGATGCTGAGACACACTTTAAGATGATTATAGTTAGCGCCTGTTTCGAAAAAAAATCTTTAGTTAAACGACACCAATTAGTTTACGAGTTGCTTTCACATGAAATGAAAAATGGATTGCATGCTTTGTCTCTAAATACTCAATCACCACAGGAATGGGATGCTTCTTCAGAAATTGCAGATACCCCAAACTGCATGGGTGTAGCGAAATAAATTAAAGTTTTTTAACACACTTAAGGCTAATATTTACTCAAAAAAGGAAGAAAAAATTGAAAATATTCAACTACCTAGTGCTTTCATTTTTTTTATTATCTTCAGGTTCAGGATATAGTAATGATGAAGAACCGCGAAACACTGCTAATCTTTATATAATATCTCCAGCTGATGGTACGACTCAAAAAAATCCCGTCAAAATCGTATTTGGGCTTTCAGGAATGGGAGTTGCTCCAGCAGGTGTAGATATTGCCAATACTGGACATCACCATCTGCTAATCGATCTTGATACTTTGCCAGATAAAAGTTTGCCTATACCAAATGACGACAAACATAGACACTTTGGGGCAGGGCAGACCGAAACTACTATTGATTTATCTAAAGGAAGTCATACATTACAGCTTATTTTGGGGAATCATTCGCACGTCCCGCATGAAACACCTGTCGTATCAAAAAAAATAACAATAAATATTGAGTAGGGCATAATATTCTTGAGTTATTTTGATTAATTAATTCGATGACATGCGTTCTATTGCCGATCTTAAGTGATTTACCGTCCTTTCAATATTGTGCAACTTATCTAATCCAAACAAACCTATCCTGAATGTCTGAAAATTTTCATCTTCATCGCACTTTAGAGGTATTCCAGCAGCTATTTGGACCCCTTCCTGCATAAATCTTTTGCCATTATGAATATCGTTATCATCGGTATGACTGACAACAACAGTTGGAGATTTAAATCCGTTTGCTGCTAGACTTTTGAAACCTTTTAGCTCGAGCATTTTTCTAACCTTATCTCCAAGCTGCTGCTGCTCTTGTCTGACTTTTTCAAAACCATAAGCTTCAGTTTCTTTCATAGCGTTATTGAACTTAAGTAGTGCGTCGGTCGGCATCGTTGCATGATACGCATGGCCACCATTTTCATAAGTCTCCATGATTTGTAGCCATTTGTTAAGGTCACATGAAAAACTGGAGCTTTTGGTCCCCTCTATAACTTTTCTAGCAGAAGCACCTAGCATAACCAAAGCACTGCATGGTGATGCGCTCCAGCCTTTTTGGGGTGCACTTATGAGAACATCAACCTCTAATTTTTCCATATTTATCCATAATGCACCTGATGCGATACAATCAAGAACAAAAAGTCCGCCAATGGCATGCACAGCTTTACCTATTGAAGCTATATATTCATCTGGAAGTATCATGCCAGCAGACGTTTCTACATGGGGTGCAAAAACTATATCAGGCCTATCTAATTCTATTTGCTCTATCACTTCTTCGATTGGCGCTGGACGCATCGGGAGCTGGTGATCATTGTTATCACCTATAGGCTCAACAGATCTTGCTTTCATTACTGTTATGTCAGAAGCAATGTCTCCCATTTCTAGAATTTGACTCCAGCGATAACTAAACCAACCATTTCTGATTATCAGGCATTTTTTATCTGTAGCAAACTGCCTAGCTACTGACTCCATACCAAAGGTTCCGCCGCCTGGAACTATTACTACCGACTTTGCTTTATAAACTTTTTTTAGAGTACTAGAAATATTGATCATAACCTCTTTAAAAGATTGCGACATATGGTTGAGTGATCGATCTGTAAAAACTACTGAATACTCTAATAGACCATCTGGATCAGTTTCGGGAAGCAAGCTAGGCATGTTTAACCTCTATAGTAGCTATTTGTTTTATTTCTTTAATAACTGAAAAATTAATTCTTTTCTTGGCTTATTAGGTACTCTTCGTAGGAGCCGTGAAAATGTGAAATTTTTTGATCTTTAATTTCAATTATATGATTTGCTAGCGATGAAACAAACTCTCTGTCATGGCTCACAAAAATTAATGTACCATCATAATTTTCAAGAGCTAAATTAAGTGACTCAATAGCTTCCATGTCAAGATGATTTGTTGGTTCATCCATAATTAAAACATTTGAATCTTTCATCATCAACTTTCCGAAAAGCAACCTATTTTTTTCGCCACCAGAGCAAACTTTAACTGGCTTCTTGAAATCATCGGTAGAGAATAACAACCGACCAAGCGTAGCTCTAACTATTTGATCATCGTGATTAGGTTTTCTCCATTGACTCATCCAGCCAAACAAGTCTAGATTATTTTCAAATTCTGAAATACTATCTTGAGGACAGTAACCTAAGGCTACATTCTCCGACCATTTAATACGACCGCTAGTTTGGATGATCTCTCCCATTAGAGATTTAAGAAAAGTAGTTTTCCCAGCCCCGTTTTCCCCTATTACAGCTAAGCGTGAACCCGCATCTAGTATTAGATTTCCATCCTTAAATAATATATCGTCAAAAGAGTGACAAAGTTTTTCTACAATAAGAGCCTGCCTGTGAAGTTTTTTATCTTGCTTAAAGCGAATAAACGGAGACACACGACTTGATGCTTTGATATCATCAAGTTTTATTTTAGTAATTTGCTTTGCTCTAGAAGTAGCTTGTTTTGCTTTAGATGCATTAGCAGAAAAGCGACTTACAAATTGTTGAAGATCTGCAATTTGAGCTGATTTTTTTGCATTCTCTGAATAAAGTAATTCACGTGCTTGAGTCGAAGCTAGCATGAAATTATCGTAATTTCCTGGATAAACCCTAAGTTCACCATAATCAATATCTGCCATATGTGTGCAGACTGCATTCAGGAAATGACGGTCATGTGACACTATAATCATAGTGCTTTTTCTTTCATTAAGAAGAGTTTCTAGCCACCTAATAGTTGCTATATCTAGATTATTCGTAGGTTCGTCTAGCAACAATATATCAGGGTTTGAAAACAGTGCCTGAGCTAAAAGAACCCTAAGCTTCCATCCTGGAGGGATTTCAGACATCAAACCAAAATGAAGCTCTTCTCCTATACCGGCTCCTAATAGAACCTCACCTGCACGACTTTCGGCACTATACCCATCCAGCTCTGAAAAGCGTATTTCTAAATCTGCAACTTTCATGCCATCTGCATCTGACATTTCTGTTAGAGAGTATATTCGATCGCGCTCTAATTTGATCTGCCATAATTCTGTATGGCCCATTATTACAGTATCTATAGCAGTGTATTTTTCAAAAGCAAACTGATCTTGATTTAAAACACCTAATCTTTCATTGGGGCTTAGAGATATATTGCCTGATGTTGGTGAGATACTTCCTTCAAGTATCTTCATAAATGTTGATTTACCACAACCATTAGCACCAATTAGTCCATAACGGTTGCCGTGACCAAATTTTACGGAGATATTTTCAAATAAAGGTTTTGGTCCAAATTGCATGGTAATATTTGCAGCAGTAATCAATTAAGCACCTATTAATTTGAAAAATTAAATATAGAAATTATAACCAGGTATAGATAGTTGGCAGCACTATAGGGAATTCTTTTAACATGGTCGAGTTAAATTAGATTTAATAAGATATTTTTTTAGTCAGCTTCTTTTGCTCTAGCAAGACGGGCCTCTTCTTCTGCTAAGGCAGCTTTTATTTCTTGAATGACTGTATCAACATTCGCTAGCGCAGAAGGTTCTTTGAACACACCACTGAGAGTTATACTTGGATGTAGACTACCATCTTCGTAATGTCCCCATATTTCTTCTGCGTAACTGGTATTGATAAGTTTTGGAGCATAGTTTGCGAAATATCGAGTCATGTTATTGACATCTCTCTTAAACATTAATTCAGCATTATTATTAGAAGCAGCATCTACAGCTTGTGGTAAATCGATAATAACTGCACCATTTTTTCCAATTAACACATTGAATTCTGATAGATCTCCATGAATTATTCCAGCGCAGAGCATAAGAACAATAAAATTTATGATTATAGAGTGTTCTTCTATTGCAGTAGCTTCAGTCATAGAAATATCTGCTAGCCTTGGAGCAACCTGATTATTTTTATCTGTTATTAACTCCATCAGAAGAACTCCGTCAAAGCAGCCAAAAGTTTCAGGCACTCTTACTCCGCAATCTCTAACTTTGCGAAGTGAGTCTATTTCTGCATTTTGCCATGTTTCTTCTTGTTGTTGTTTTCCGTATTTAGAGCCTTTTTCCATAGCTCTAGCACGTCGACTGTTTTTAACTTTTCGACCTTCTTGATATTGAACAGATTTTTTAAAACTGCGCTTATTTGCTTCTTTGTATACTTTCGCACATCTTATTTCTGCCCCACATCTAACAATATATAAAGTAGCTTCTTTACCACTCATGATGGTTTGAATCACTTCGTTTATGAGCCCATCTTCGATAAGCGGCTTAAATCTTTTTGGTATTTTCATTATAATTTTATGCAGAGGTTATTTTTTATACAAGTCAGTATAGCGATAAAGCAGGAGAACGGTCATATTTTACTTACTCTGATGGAGTGGAAATACTCTTGAAAGCAACAAGGGCTTCATCACGGGACTTTTTTAGGTCTACAATAGGCTTTGGATAAGTCTGACCAAGGATTATATTTGCATCTTTTAAGACCTGTTCTGGTGCATCCCATGGGCTAGATAGATATTTATTAGGTAGTGAGGATATTTCGGGCACATATTTTCTTATATATTCTCCTTCAGCATCAAACTTTTGACCCTGTATAACTGGATTGAAAATTCTGAAGTAGGGGGCTGCATCAGAACCACAGCCGCTAACCCATTGCCAGCTTGCACTATTGTTTGCTAGATCAGCATCAATGAGAGTATCCCAAAACCAACGTTCTCCATGATTCCAATGAATACGTAGATTTTTTACTAGAAAGGAGCCAGCAACCATTCTAACCCGGTTATGCATATATCCTGTTTGCCAAAGTTCTCGCATTCCTGCATCAACCATTGGTATACCAGTTTTACCTTTTTTCCATGCATCGAGCTTTATCTCATCAGCTATCCATGGAAAGTTGTTAAATTTAGTTTGGAGGTTTTTACTAGGGAGCTCAGGGTTGTAATAAAGTTGATGATTAGAGAATTCTCGCCAACCTAGCTCGCTACAAAAATGATCACTATTTTCATCATCCGTTATATTACGAATATCATGCCACAATTGATTAGGTGATATTTCTCCAAAATGAAGATAAGGAGAGAGCCTAGAAACATAGTTTTTAGATGGAATATTTCTTCCTTTTTTATATTTAGGTAAGCCTTTATCTATAAATTCTCTTAAACGAATTGATGCTCCTTTTTCTCCTACCACCCAATGCTTATTGAGTTTTTCATGCCATGAAAAACTGGACAGTAATTTTAACCGATTTATATCCATTGATTTTTGTGAATCATAAAAGTATCGAGGCTTTTTTGGAGAAATTAACGGCTTACGAGGCGACTCTTGTTGCAAGCAGCCTTTTCTATAGAAGGGAGTGAAAACACCGTATGGTTGACCGTTATTATTTTTTATATTCCAAGGTTCCCAGAGAAGAGATCCATTAAAGCTTTCAGTCCTTATGTTTTGCTCGTCCAGATATTTTTTTATACTTGTATCGCGCTTAATTCTCCAGGGCTCATAACAACGATTCCAATATATACCGCTTATATTTAGTCGAGAAATAATATCTTTTAGGATATCGATAGCATTACCCTCATAAACTGATAATTTGCCATCAATAGATTTATTAAGTGACTGAAGGGATGACTCAAGCCACCACTTGCTAGCACTCCCCATAGAATAGCTACCAGCATTTTTTTCATCAAGAATATATATGGGTAGGACGTTATTGTGTTTAGAGGCTATAGTTAAAGAGGGATTATCTGAAAGACGCAGATCCTGACGAAACCAATGTATCGCAATGTCATCCATGTCCCTTAAGCCCTTTTTTTTGCTTATAGTTATAGGTTTATTGAGATTGTTTAAAAATATTCTCACAAACTTTTTTTAGAGCAATGCCTTTCGATGAGGAAGAAGAGAAAGAAAGAGGATATGCCCACTCCTTATCACTATTATTCTCAGTAATGCTTTTACCTTGGGCCATTTGCCCTCTGAAAAAAACCCAATTTAGTCCTCTTTCTCTTGAAAGTTCACAGTCAGCTTCATGGTATACAATTACTGACAGATCCCCAAAAACTGGTTCTCTGTAGTCTGTTAATGAGTAGTAATATATATAATCTTTAATTTTTTTGACTCTATCAAGATCTATATAAATAGTATTTCCACTGCTACTACTTTTAGTAATTTCAATCCAACCTCCATAAGTAAAAGAGGAGAAGGTAAGAA